>CAZILN010000001.1:0-5765 GCA_964540005.1 uncultured Bacteroidaceae bacterium
CGGACGCTACCATCTCTGATGTTACCTGGAGTGTACAGCCGGACAGCCTGGCTACCATTGATCAATCAGGCAAGCTGGTGGCCGTAGCTGATGGAACGGTTACCGTAACTGCCACCGCTGGGGAGGATTCAGGCGTAACCGGTACTCTTGAAATTGATATTACCAACCAAGCCATATTAGTACAGGATGTTCCTGAAGACAGGTTCAGGATCTATCCGAATCCTGCAACTGATGGGAAATTTACTGTCACAGGACTGGAAACCATAACACGGATCAGTGTACTCGACATGTCCGGAAAGAGGATCACAACCTACAGTAACGAGAGAGCGTCAACTCTTTTCCTTCAACTTGAGCTTGAAAGCGGCATCTATTGCCTGGAACTTGCTGATGGAATATCAAGATTCTACCTTAAAATTGTAGTCGGAAAATATTAATTTTCAGGTTGCTACACTTACTAAATTAAAACCTTTCTGAATTAATCAGTTAGGAAGATTTTTCACCTGTAGCTGTGGATCCAGCCGGACTCCTGCCAGCGACCTTCTGTTTATGAGTTAGATATTTTGTTTTATTTCTATTAATATATATTTTTGTATATAAATGGAATTATATGTGGGTTGAATTCCAGACAAAGATGGGGCCTTTTCGGGTATTCTCTGTGGGGGATGTTGAAAAACAATTTCCATCCATGAACCTTATGAACCTGGTCCGCTGGCAAAAAAAAGGGTATATACTAAGGTTGAGGAATCGGTGGTACGCCATCAACGATGCAGAAAGCCATGAGAACATTGAATGGTTAGCCGCCAACCTGATCTATGCACCTTCCTATATCAGTTTACACACTGCACTTTCCTGGTATAATCTGATCCCGGAAATGATAGTTTCAACCACCTCAGTTACTACCCGGAAAACCAACAGATTCTCAACCCCTCTGGGGGATTTCGATTATCACAGGATCAAACCGGAGTTGTTTGGTTTTGGATATTCACTTGAGGATATGGACGCCTACAGAACCAAAAGCAATTACAGCAGAAAGATATTGGTGGCAACTCCGCAGAAAGCCATTCTCGATTTCTTCTATATCAATAACTTCTACGACTCGGAAAAAGATATGGAAGATCTAAGATTGAACGATACCGAGTTGGTAAAAACCGTAAACAAAGAGTTCTACAAGTACCTTGCCAGATATGAAAGCAGGGCCCTTGAGAGCAGGATTCGGTTGATGACTAAAACTTATGGCTTATGATCAGCTTCGATGAAATAAAATCCTTCTTTGCTGATAGTATTCGAAGGAATCCATCTCACTTCGAATATATGCTGAAGGAGTATTTCCATTACCGGATGCTGGACATTATTTTCTCCGGAGAATATGCATCCAAGTTGAGCTTTATTGGAGGAAGCAACCTCAGGATTTTGCATCACATCCAACGTTTCAGTGAGGATCTCGATTTTGATTGCTTCCTTCTGTCCAGGGAAGACTTTTTTAAGCTTACAGATAGGGTCATCACAAGGCTCAGAGAAGAAGGTATAAAGGTTGAATCCGAAGACAAGGAAAAGGATCTCAAATTAACAGTATTCAGACGAAATATAGTATTCCCTGGCTTGCTGTTTGACTTGGGATTCACAGGTCACCGGGAAAAGAAGCTTCTGATCAAGATCGAATGTGAACCGCATCTCTATGCATACGAACCAGAGAAGCCAATTATTCAGAAATTCAATGTCTTTACACAAATCTTTGCCCCTTCCCCGGCTATTCTTCTATCTATTAAAACAGGAGCAGTTCTGGAAAGAGGTAAGGGCAGGGATTACTATGACTTCATCTTCCTCTCGGGCATTACTGAACCTGATTTTGGGTATCTGGACGAGAAATTAGGGATTGCCAACCACACTCAACTATATGAAAGAATACTTGGATCCTGCGAAAAAACAGATTTCAAGCTTAAGTCACGTGATTTTGAAAAACTGGTGTTTAACCCGGCTGAAACAAAGAAAGTGCTGCTTTTTAAAGAGTATATCCAACAAAAAGCCTCCCAGTCTAAATCCTGAGAGGCTTTTGTGGGCCCAGCTGGGCTCGAACCAGCGACCCCCTGATTATGAGTTTCAAATCGGTAATTCCACAGGGTTACACAGATTTGTATCTCTTTGTACCAGTATAAGTTAAAGTACTTTTAATGTAAAATATTACATTGTTTAATACTGATTTGTAGAAATACTGGCGCGGAAACTGGCACCTGTTTTCAGGATATTAGGCATAGTTTTTAAAACCAAAATCCGACCAGACATTAAATATTGATCATTTTAATGTTTGAGTGGGTATTCCAGGGTAGAAGAGCCATTCTGTCCGGATTCAAGTGAGCCAGTTATCCAAAAAAGATTCTTCCATTCTAAGCGTAACTTAAAACTCACTTTATGGATTTTCTTTGGGTGGTTCAATTCGAACCGTGAAAGGTGGTTCAGTTACTTCCTCGGGCTATGCTCAGTTTGATCCGGGGAAGATGTTTTTGCAGGACGGGAAATGCCAGAATCCTTCATACAACAAATTGACAGGCATGAAGTTCAGCCAGGAAGTTAAATTGTGTATGGATCAAGCCCCTTAATCCTTTAATCTGTCATTGATTATTTTATTAATCTTCTCAATTTTGTCAAGCGGTATATAATTAATGGTTTTAGTCATATCAGAGATCTTGTCAATTTTTAGAAGTTTGCGCATGGGGGGCATTATCTATTTCAAAACTAGTGTCATGTCAAGCCTCTAGTTTCGGGTAGAGGCGTTTTAATTTTATCCTGGCGTCATTTGTTGTAAACTGCCAGTTTATTTGTGATTCTTTGTTATTGCGGGCCGTTCCCCATGCATTGGTCTGCCTCTTTACCTTCTCAACAGTATCAAGCCTCCTGTTCAGGCATTGACTCATTAATACATTTAATTCAATTTCAGCCATGTTTAGCCAACTCCCATGTTTTGGAGTGAAAACAAATTCAAAACGATCCCATAGCTCTTTGGCTTCCTCAGGGGAAAATGTTTCATAAAATGCACCAAGGGTATGTGTCCCGTAATTATCCATAACCAAAGTTATTTTTTCAGCACCCTTGTACTTGTCGGCTATCTCCTTCACAAATAAAGCCCAATCTTGTTTCTTTTTCTTATCGGTAACCTTCACATATCTCTTTCCCCGTAAAGGTTCATTGGCCATGAATATGTTACAAACACCAGCTCGTTTGTATTCATAATCATATTTTTCAACACTGCCCGGTTTTCCTTTTATGGGCTCCTTTATTTCGGAGATCAATTGTTTGGGGCTCTCATCCATGCATATAACCGGACGCTTGGGGTCATACGGCCTTTTGTATACTTCCAAAATATTTTCCATATGTGCCACAAAATCACTGCTTTGCAGAGGAGGTATGACCCACCCCTTTTTTTTCCACGGTTTTAACTCGTTTTTTTAAAACGGAACGGACACGCTCGTGTGAAATGGAATCAATATAATTCAATTCAACAGCCTTGTCAGCGAGCATTCTTAGTGACCATCGGGAAAATCCTTCCGGCGGCTCACTACAACTCAATGCTATAATATGCGCTTCAAAATCTCCATCCACTTTGCTTAAGTAAACCCTCTCGCTCGGCTTACCAGTTAAAGCAATCTCGTATCCATCAACTACAAACTTCTTCCTGATATTCTCAATGGTTTTTTCCGTAATCCCCAAGATGCTGGAAATCTCAGAATCTTTCTTCAATCTTGATGGATTATTCTCATCACAATTCAATAGAACCAGAGCATTCCGGATCACTTGAGCATTGCGTGTACCCTTACGGGTCATTTCTTCCAATTCTTGTCGTTCCTCATCGGTTAATGTTATATGGTATTTCTTCATGAGTTTTTTTCACAAAGATATGAATTATACCCGAAATATCATAGTTGACATGACACTAGTATCATCTTTCCACTCCAGTAAATCGTTTGGGGTACATCTTAGAGCCACGCAGAGTTTTTCCAGTTCCCGGTTGTTGAATCTTTTGACCTTGTTTTGCTTCACCGGGGAAGCAAAATTGTCTGAGAATCCATAAGTTTTAAGAAATGCAAAGGGTTTATCAATTGCCCTGGGAGAATGCAACCGTTATTTCAAGTGCAGATCACTAATGAGAAAAATTCTGCTAAAGGTATTTCTCCCGCCGGGGACTGCAGTTACCATATTAAACGGGTGGTACGCAATATTGCCCGTCCATACGCGTAAAGGCTCCTGCGGAACCTGTGGCTGAATCGTTTACATGATGAAATCTGTCCAACTATGTATGAGGCCGCAACAATCTCAAATAAAGTTGACTCGGGCTCTTTTCTTTCATAACTTGCACTTTGCATTATCCGGACAAAAATACTTGAAAATGAATTTTTTAGTCTTAATCTATATGATATGAGAAGATTAGCCATATTAATCCTGTCAGCTTTTTTAGGCTATAGCTGTGCTACAGTACGGGTGACTCAAGAGTATGATGCAGAAGTTAAAAACCAGGAGATTCCGGAAGGGAAAGCCCTGGTGTATATTTTGCGACCATCAACTTATGGTTATGCCGCTTATCGACATGTATATTGTGAGTATCAATACCTGGGCACACTGGGTATTAAATCATACATTTGCAGGGAGTTCGATCCAGGTGAATATACCTTCATAGTCACGGATAATTATCCAATTAATGAAACGGTGACTTTAACTCTTGAACCTGATAAAGAATACTTCTTGAAAATGGTGGTTAAACATTTAACAACAGTCTCAAGAAATGCCTTTTCACTGGAAGAAATTCCAGCTGACAGGGAAAAATCATCCATCCGGAAATGTACATTAACTTCGATCCCTCCTTATATCACGGTCCTGACCAGCCTATCTCCCAATACCCTGTCCGGAACATTTGTAAAATTTGATGATAATTACCTGTACTTAAATCAGGCAGGGAATACATTGAAAATAAATATTCAGTCTATTATCACCATAAGTAATAATTCGACTAAGACTGATGATCCTATTTTCTTAAAGAATGAGAATGATTACCTCTATATGCTTGGTTTTATATGGCCCGGAAGCAAGGAAGAATTTAAGCGGTTCAACGCTTCAAGAAATAAATACTGGGATCTTTACAGGATATATGATGCTGATTTTAACCCGGTTCCTTTTTTCAATCCTCTGAAAGATATTGTGGAAATCAATAATGCAAATGATTTCCCGTATAAGTGATTCCGAATAATTGAAAACCCCCACTTCAATTTCTATGAAAAGCAATCTAAAATTTAACAGGGGCTGTTGTTTATGGCTTTTGATAAACATAATGCTAATCGTTCAGGTAAATGGACAGGACTTGGGCAATAATTCGCATTCCATGTTCTTTACTAAAGAAAAAATAGGGATAGGTGTCCCAAGGCTTTCAGTTTACGGAGGTTTAGGGCCGGGGATTTATGATCTGAAATCGGACGAAATAAACAAAGAAGATTATGCTCTGACCAGGGTCTGCCAGGTTGGGTTAAGATATGGCAAACCGTACCTGGTTAGCAAAAGGCTTTTTCTTTTCGATTTGTCATACAGGTTGATCCTATTGGAGCCGGTTGAATTTGATCCTACTCTTGAGTATTTTCCTGAACAAGTCAATATCAGCGAACTTTCCATGAATCTGGGAATCACCTTTTTAAATATGGGGGAAAGCTCATTTTTCTATATACTTTTTGGTACAACATACATATTTATTCCTTACTCAACAATGGATGATGCAGGTGAAACTAACA
>CAZILN010000002.1:0-1978 GCA_964540005.1 uncultured Bacteroidaceae bacterium
GAAATCCTGAGGTCGTTATGGACCGGAGGACAGATACAACCGGCTTTTTAAAGCCCTTTGACAGGATACATCTATACGGGTACAGGGAAAAGACCGGATGTGATCTGCTGGTCTGTCTGGAATATTATCATGTAGAGGATACAACGGATCTGTCATTAAATTATACAGATTATAATGCTGCCTATCAATATTATGAGGCAACTGTTCAGATCAGCACCCTGACTGTCTGGCGCATATATGACTTAAATGAGATATCCGTGCTGGATGAATATATCCTGAGGGATACGGTATACTGGTATGACCATAATCCAGATCTGGATAAACTGGCTGAATCAATACCTTCATTACTCAGTACATTCAGAGAGGCTGCGCATCACAATGGATTTCAATACAGCCTGAGAATTGCCCCTGGCTGGTTTGAAACAGAGAGGTTTATCTATCATTCCGGTAATAGTAAGTTGCGTAAAGCCGGGAAGAAGGTCATGTCCGGAGACTGGGAGGGAGCATCAGAGGAATGGGAAATATTATTGGATTCAGTTTACAGTCCTAAAATCAGGGCAAGAGCATATAATAATATTGCCGTATTCTATGAGATTTCCGATGATCTCTCGAAGGCCCTTGAATGCGCTAACAAATCTTACAGTTTACGGCTTGAAAAACACCTGCTCGAATATATTAATATTTTGTTATTGAGGGAGTTGAATTACCAGATGCTGCTCAAACAACTGCCTCCTGGTTCCGAAATCACTATTGATCCAATGAAAGACAGTCAATAATTGCCGGTTCCTTCTTTTTGTATATATTTGCCAGCCAAATTTTCTTTTATGCAAGCACAAACTGTCCTGATAATCATTATTGCCATCCTGGCATTCAATTTCTTCCTCGAGCAGATCCTTGATTTCATTAATTCCAGAAAGTTTGGAGATGCCTTGCCTGAGGAGGTTAAGGATGTCTATGACGAGGAGCAGTACCTGAAATCCCAGAAATATAAAAAGGTAAACTATAAGTTTTCAATTGTAACAAGCACTTTCAGTTTCCTGATTATAATTGGCATGTTCCTGTTCAGCGGATTTGCCTATGCTGATCAGGTGGCTCGCACAGTATCGGAACATCCCATACTGGTAGCGCTCATCTTTTTCGGGATACTGATGTTCCTGTTCGACCTGGTCAGCACACCCTTTTCAATCTATGATACATTTGTCATCGAGGAGCGGTTCGGATTTAATAAGACCACCCCGAAGACATTCATTTTTGATAAACTGAAAGGCTGGCTGCTGTCTGCTATTCTTGGCGGGGGTATCATGGCCCTGATCATCTGGTTTTACATGAAGACCACAGATAATTTCTGGGTATATGCCTGGATACTTATCACGGTATACTCTGTTTTTATGTATATGTTCTATTCCAACCTGATCGTCCCGCTATTTAATAAGCAAACCCCGCTGGAGGAAGGAGAATTACGCGAAGCGATAATGGAATTCAGCAAGAAAGCGGGATTCAGGCTTAAGAATATTTTTGTCATTGACGGATCGAAAAGATCCACCAAAGCCAATGCTTATTTCACAGGCCTGGGACCTAAAAAAAGAATTGTATTGTATGATACCCTGATAAATGATCTTGAGATACCGGAGATAGTAGCGGTACTGGCCCATGAGATCGGCCATTACAAGAAGAAACATACTTTATCAGGACTGGTGATCTCTACGCTTCAGACGGGATTGATCCTCTTCATACTCTCCCTCTTGGTCGGCAGCCCTGTATTGTCAGAGGCGCTCGGTACTGATCAGCCCAGTTTTCATATAGGCCTGGTGGCATTCGGGGTACTTTACAGCCCGATCTCTACCATACTGGGACTGGGAGGGAATATGCTGTCAAGGAAAAATGAGTACCAGGCAGACAGGTACGCCCGGGATAATTTTAGTGCTGGCCCCCTGGTGGATGCATTGAAAAAACTATCAAGGAAAAACCTGAGCAACCT
>CAZILN010000003.1:0-2043 GCA_964540005.1 uncultured Bacteroidaceae bacterium
CGAGCTTACAAGGCTGGAGTATCCCCTGACCGGGATCCTGATTAATTCCTGCTGACCGGGTTTGAGGCTTTCCAGTCTCTGGGTCAGTCCTTCCTTTATATCATCAATCCGGTCCAGATGATCAAGAGACTTGATTTCAAGTTGCTCCAGCAGGGATCGATTATGCAATTCAATCCCTTTATCTTTGTTGAAGGCAAGTATCCCAACACCAATATGATCGATGGTGTTCTTAAAAAACAGGTGCTCCTGTTCCTTTTCATACCTTTCCTTATGAAATGCTTCTGAGATCCTGCTGAGCTCTTGGTATAAATGACTGAATATACTGTCTGTTGTTGAATCGTCAAACCTGGCAGCATCTTCACTGAATCTGAAACTTTGAAAAAACCGGGTCAGATCACGGTTTACTTTATTCAGGAACCAGAAGAGGTATATCGTTAATAAGCCAAGGATCAGGGCAAGGCTGATGCTGGTAATAAGCATATATTCCCTGTACAATGTCCAGCTGAAGGCATAGGATACGGCAACAAGAAGAAAAACCAGGATGGCAATGCTGAATCTGAACTTTCTAGAGACCATATTTTTTAATTTTTTCGTAGAGTGTTGACCTGTTAATACCAAGACTTTTAGCAGTTATGCTGATGTTGCCTCCATGCTGTTTCAATGCACGATCGATAATTCTTATTTCATTTTCTTCCAGGTTGTAAGTTTCCCGGGGACCTGTATCAGATGATTTGGCATGAAAGCTGAAATCCGAGGCAGTCAGCAAACTGTCCTCTGAAAGTATAACTGCTTTCTCAATTGTATGTTCCAGCTCTCTGATATTACCGTACCAGGAGTGTTTTACTAATTTTTCTTTCCCGGCCCGGCTTATAGACATACCTGCTTTCTGATATTTTTCTGTATACCTGTCCAGGAAGAAATCCGCCAGAACGGCTATGTCTTCAGTTCTTTCACGAAGGGGCGGGAGATCTATCTGTATGGTATTTATCCTGTAGAGGAGGTCTTCCCTGAATTCTCCCCTTTCCATCATTTCATATATGGGCTTGTTCGTAGAACAGATGAGCCTGAGGTCAGTTGAGATTGCTCTGTTTGATCCAAGGCGGTAGATCTCCCCGGAATGTATAGCCGATAGAAGCTTGGATTGCAGGGAAACAGGAATGTTGCCGATCTCATCAAGGTACAGGCTCCCACCACTGGCAATTTCAAAACGGCCCTGCTTGTCTTCTCTGGCATCGGTAAATGCCCCTTTACTATGGCCGAATAATTCCGATTCGAACAGGTTCTCGTTTAATGAACCCAGATCAACATTGATAAATAGTTCGTCTTTGCGGTGAGATTTCCGGTGTATCTGCCGGGCTATAATTTCCTTTCCTGTTCCATTCTCACCCAGTATGAGGATGTTGGCATCGGTGGCAGAGATCTTTTCAATGATGTCATAGATCTTTTTCATCGGAAGCGAGGTCCCAAAACAGACCTCATATTCCTGTTGTAACCTGTTTGACAGGTGTTGTTGTTTTAATCTGAGCCGCTTGATCTCAAGGCGCGATTTCCTCAGCTTGTAGGCAGAGAGAATGGTGGAAAGAATTTTCTTGTCATCCCAGGATTTCTGGATAAAATCGGTTGCTCCTTCCTTAAGGGCTTTTACTGCCATCTCTACATCACCGAAAGCAGTTATAAATACAATGCTGGCCAACGGATCCTTTTCCAGGATCTTCCTCATCCAGAAAAAACCTTCGTTTCCTGTGGTGGCTCCAGCCTTGAAATTCATATCAAGCAATACCAGGTCAAAATCATTCTCATCCAGTTTGCCCGGGATAAGATTGGGGTTCCTGATGGTCTCAATCAATTCAAAATGGGGAGACAGGTAAACAGACAGCGCAATCAGTAATTCTTCATTGTCATCAGCAATTAATATCTTACCCTCTTGATTCATCTTTTTATTTGTAAAGGTATCAATATGATGGAAAAGGCAACATGTTATGTTGGAAAATCCAACACATATTGCATTAAGGATAATCGCATATATCTGATAACGAAGTCTAT
>CAZILN010000004.1:0-4226 GCA_964540005.1 uncultured Bacteroidaceae bacterium
TGCACTTACCCGCCAGTAATAGGTCGTATAATAATCAAGTGTTCCGGGTGATGCCCAGGTATCCGTGATAGTGGAATCATCGTAAACTGTTGAGGAGAAAGCAGGATCCACTGAAACCTGGATACGGTAACTTACTGCATCCAGCGAAGGTTCCCAGGAAAGATCAGGGGCAATGGCTGTTTCTGTCTCCCCGTCCGAAGGTGAAGTAAGTGCTGGTGCCGTTGGGGGTTCATGATAATAGGGAACACTGAGCTTGTAAATGGTATATTTCTGGTCATTGCCATACCACAGTGACTGACCATCCCATGTCAGGGAGGTAAACGAACCCGGATCAGCCGTTATCCCAAGATCATCAAGATCAACGCTGTAAACAAGATTTCCGAGAGCTGAATATTTATAGATTGTATTTGAAGATCCTTCAGCTGATCCGCCTATCCACATATAAATACCATCATAGCTCAGGCCGGTCGGGTGGCCTGTGATCTCATCCGCTGTCCACAAACGGTAGGGCGAACCATCAGGATAAAAAATATGTATTTGAGACAGATCATTATCCCCGATCCAGAAATACCTTCCATCCCATTCAATGCCACTGGAATTTGTATAATGTCTGGATAATGAATCAATCCAGTTCCCCACCGGGTCAATCTTAAGAGCATTTCCCAGGGCGGATGCACCCCCTATCCACAGTCCCGTGCCATCCCACGAAAGATCACTGTCATATGCGGTTCCGAAACTGTGAGAATTTATAACACTCCCCAGGGTGTCAAACTGGTATATATTACCCAGATTGTCAATCATCCAGAGATATTCACCATCCCAGGTCAGGCCCCGGGGTGGATTACCGGGTGATGTAAACGAACCGATGACAGAAGTGGCCTGAACCTGGGGAGGGGGGAGTGTTTTGAAACTCCGGATATCTGACCAGGCGCTGGTGCCTCCTGCATTTTTTGCGCTTACCCTCCAGTAATATTCGCGGTTGCCTGCCAGCGGTCCCACCTGCCGTACCGTATCAATTATACTCGTGTCATTGTAGACAAGGTTGCTGAAAAGCGGATCAGATGCTACCTGTAACAGGTATTTATCTGTCCCGGCTGAAGCATCCCATTGCAGATCCGGCCTGATTGAGGACAAGATGGCATTGTCTGCCGGAGAGGAAAGTACCGGTGCCTCAGGCTGTGCAAAGAGATGTTGTCCGGTAAGAATTGATATAACAGTAAATACTATTGTTTGAGACCGCAAGCGTGATATTGACATAGTACCTAAAGTTAAGAGATAGTTATGAAAATCTGAAGTACAAACTGTCTTTTTGTATTCCTGCCTGTCATCTGTATATCATTGCTTCTCCTGAAGAAAGACTTAATCTCTCTGTTATAGGTTGCTTCAGTTTTTCCCTGGTTGGGATCATTTTAAGCTCTTATACAACGGGCAAGGTCCATCACCAGGCATGAAGTTACCCGGTGGCAGATCCGGTTGATCCTTTTCAGTATCAATGAACCGGCCTGTTGTCCAAGGAAAAAGGCTGAAACAAGGAAAACGTAGGTATGCCAGGTAAAGCCAATTTCTGAGATCAGCCGCAGCCCAATAATTAAGGGAACCGGGATGTGTATGGCCAGGAACCATTGCAAAGAAAATGATCTGACGTTGGCACGCCAGTATCCGAACGGGATATTCATAATAAAAACAACAAGACTGATCAGGAGAAGTGTTCTCATAAAATAAATTCACTCATCAAAATTATAAAAATCGGGATCAATTATTTAATTAATCCTGATTTAACCACGGGTATCAGTAAATATTTTTAAGTTTAGGATTTTAAAATTTTAACTATTTTTCATGTTCGTTTCCTGGGGCATGCATTTGATTGACAAGAAGTAAAACTAAATTTTAATGGACTATTTAACCTGGGTTAAAATAATCGCCATGGCGATTCGCCTGATGCAGGAACCGGCCTTTGAAAAGGATTTCCGTGTACACACCAGCTGGTCTTCTGTTGACAAGCTCTTCCTGGGAAGTAAACTCAGGACCAGTGTACTGAATATTGATATTTACCCGGCAGGATCCGAAGAAAAAATCAAGAGCTATGTATTCATTCCCTGGGAAGATTATTATGATATGCTGGAACAGACAGATGATATGGTCATACCGGCCATGCTGAATATGGTTTATACAGTCACCCCTTATGCCATAATATATGAAGTAGGGGGCAATCCGGCAGCTGTACTCGGTAAGGAAGATATACTGGGAATATTTGAATCAAGGTTCTGTGAACTAATAGGTTTCGAATACTGTAATGCTGTAATGGCTAAGAATGAAGGCATTACTTTGCCAGGACAGCTGCAGGCTATAACTTTCAGTGAGCGCAGGTTTTTTGTGGATATCTGTGCCGCCACCCCGGGGAGCAAGCCTGTTGATCCCGGCAGGCTCAGGGAGACCTTTCCGGAGAAAATGATATATCTTGTAATGACACCTGACATCGGATCCAGCCATAAGCAATGGATAAAGGGTACAGAACCTGATTTCAAACCATATTTTGAAAATATAAAAGATGAACTGGCAAGGATCCTTCCTGATACGGTTAAAAAGTACGAACCGATACTTATTGTTGAACATGGAAAGAAGAAAAGTCCGGGTAAAAAAGAAACCCCCGATCCGGATAAAACAATAAAGACCAAGGCCGAAGAAAAACCTGGTGTTTCTGCAAAAAAGGAAGGAGTGGAAGTGAAAAAAACCTCTGGCAGGAAAGAGGACACAACCGCAGAAACTTCCGAAATCCTCCCTGGAGATATAACCTTCCCGATGGATGAACCTTTCCCGGATTACAGCCCGAAAGTGACCCCTGATGATGTACCGGATTATATGCCCACCCTTGCAGACGGGATAGCAAATCTGCCGGAACCCGTCCTGGAAAACCTGCCCAGGCTCATAAACCTTTTCTGGGACTACCAGGCTGAGGCCGTTATGAACCCCGGGGAATGGGTTGACGGGAACATGATCCTCGGGGCAAAACCAAGGGAATATCATCCTTCCCCGTCAGAACTAATGATGGGAGAGACCGGTGAACGGATAAGGATAATCCTGGAGGAAAATGAACCCGGGGATATCAGGAAGGTGCTGGACAAACAGTTGGTGGAAACACGGCAGATCAGGTACAGGAAATTTTCATTCATCCATTATGATGTGATGGGTTCGGGAAGGTTCTTTTATGTGGAGAATATTGAGGAGCTTAGCTTACACCTGCCTGAAAAAGAATGATTAAATAAATTATTTGACATTAACCATGGTTTTTGATAACTTGTTTAATTTACAATTAATCAGATGATTATACAGTCCTGGAAATCAATCTTCTAACCAATTCCTACCCTGATGAAAACTACACTATTACTGAAGAACATTCTTGGCCGCAAAAAAAATAGTCTCTTATCCAGCATGAATGGACCGGTTAGTTCATTTTTCCTGCTTGCCTGCCTGGGAATCCTTTCCCTGGCGGAAATTTCTGCCCAGATAGAGCCGATACAAGAATTTGGTGTCGGTGGTGACGGGTATTCCCATCTGACGGACGAGCTGGTTGGTTCCTGGAGCAATTTTTACGGCAGCGTTTTAGAAGGGGGGCTCCATGGTTACGGGTACCTGTTCAATATTAACATGGACTTCAATGACTTTCAACCCCTGCTGGACATTGATGAAACCAATATCGGGACCGGTAATACCTCAATTTCATTGACGCTGACAGAGGATGGGTCTACATTATACGGAACAGCTGATAATGCAGGAACATACGGGGCGGGGATAATATTCATGGTCTATACTGACGGTACGGGTTTTACCAAGCTTCATGATTTTGATCACACCAACGGGTTGCATCCCTCGGGAAAGATGACGCTTGTAGATAATGTTTTATACGGAACAACACTGACCGGAGGCAGTAAGGAAGCAGGGATTATATTCAGGTACAACCTGGGTGATGATACTTTCGAGAAGATACACGATTTTGACAGCATCAACGGGGCTACCCCAACCGGAGGACTTCTGCTGTCAGATACCATACTTTATGGGGTAACCACTCACGGAGGCCTGAACTATAACGGGGTGTTGTATAAAATTGACAGGGACGGAACAGCCTTCGAAAAACTTCATGATTTTGCCGGATCAAGCGGTTCCCACCCCATGGGGTCTCTGGTCCGCATCGATTCAGCATTTTACGGGACATGTTCCTCCGGCGGGGA
>CAZILN010000005.1:0-3929 GCA_964540005.1 uncultured Bacteroidaceae bacterium
TAATTAATTACAATATTTCGCATTTGTTCTCAATTTTAATCGGACAGGAGTGCACAATTACATCAGAACTGACACTTTCAGGTAATCTATAGAACAATGAATTCTTAAATTTCATAAGGCTTATTATGGATCACAATGAAAATAAACCATTCAGGCTGTTAAGAAAGCGGCTCATTGAGATTCTCGACAGGATGCAACATGTCAAGGTCGGGATCATAGGAGATGGAGCACTGGATATCTATTGGGTAGCAGATATGTCAAGAAGTGAACTGTCGCGGGAAACCCCTCATTTCCCTTTACCGGTAATAAATGAAAGATATTCCGGCGGAGGCGGTGCAAATGTTGCCATCAATTTCAGTGCACTCCAGCCTGCATTTGTTACCATTATTACCATTATTGGGAATGATTGGCGCAGTGGACTCTTTGTAAAAACACTGAATGAAAATAATATCAGAACCGACGACTTGGTAATCTCGGAAACGAGGGTAACACCTGCCTACTGTAAACCCATACGCAAAGGAATGTCCGAGCTTGAATATGAAGATCCGCGTCTTGATTTTCAGAATTATTCCGAACCCTCATCGGAAGAAGAATCCAGGGTAATCAAAAATCTGGAAAATATTTCCGGTAAGGTAGATGTAATTGCAGTTGCAGACCAGTTTCTATTCGGGACCATAACTGAAAAGGTGCGAAATAAATTAACCGTGATAGCAAAATCAGGAATTCCGGTTATAGTTGACAGCCGTGACAGGATAGGACTGTATTCCGGGCTTATTGTCAAACCCAATGAAACTGAGGCCTGCAGGATGATTAAGAAGGATATTAATCCCGGTGAAATCAATGAAAATCTTATTTTCCGGGCTGCAAAGGAAATCAATAAACGGAATCAGATGCCGGCTATCGTTACAATGGGCTCGGGTGGCGCATTATGGGTCGATAACCAGGTAATTACAAAAATCCCTACCATCGCGGCAGAACCTCCGATCGATATCTGTGGAGCAGGAGATACGTTTCTGTCTGCTTTCAGTTGTGCTTTTGCAGCTGGAGCTTCGGGACCTGAAGCTATATCAGTTGCAAATCTTGCATCAGGTGTAAGTGTTAAGAAAATAGGCACAACAGGAACCGCCACAAGGGAAGAAATCATCAATATATTTGAAGACAATGCCAAACGATGACAATGTATCCCGAAATAATAAAACCGCTTGAAAGGGAAAGAAATCCTATTAAAGCAGTACTTTTTGATTTTGACGGGACAATTTCGACCTTAAGACAGGGATGGGAAACAGTAATGGAACCATTGATGGTTGAGATGATAAACGGTTCTGTCCTGCCTGATACGGAACTCATAAATAAAATCAGGGCTTTCATCGATGAATCTGCAGGTGTTCAGACCATATATCAGATGGACTGGCTTGTTAAACAGGTTGAACAATACAATAGAAATCCCGAAATACATGATGCATGGTGGTACAAGGATGAGTATAACAGACGTTTAATGGAATTGGTTAACAGTAGGACCGAGAAACTTATAAGCGGTAAGCATAAACCCGGGGATTTTCGTATTCAGGGAAGTTTTGAATTTCTGGCAGCACTAAATGAAAGAGGCATTGAAATTTATATAGCAAGTGGCACCGATGATGTTGATGTACAACGCGAAGTTGAATCAATTGAGATAAAACAATTTGTTAAGCTTATTGCAGGGGCGCCATATGGGCGGACCGCCTGTTCAAAAGAGGCAGTGATAAAAACCCTTATTGAAGATCAGGGCATCCAGGGCAGAGAACTTGTTGTTATTGGAGATGGCAAGGTTGAAATTGGCCTCGGTGTCGAAGTCGGAGCAATTTCTATCGGAGCCGCAACTGATGAAATTAATCGACATGGTATCAATGAATTCAAACGTGCTAAACTGATCAAAGCAGGAGCAAATGCCATTATTGGAGACTTTATTAAATATAAAGAAATATTGTATTGGCTCGGATTATAGAACAGTTCTATAGACTAACAGGGATATTAAATCAAGATTTGCAAAGAAGCTGAGGAAAAAACTTATTACAAAGATCATCATCAATCAAGGAATAATCTATGACAAGGGAGGAAATTACAAGCATCAAAAGGGAAGAAGAGAACCACCTTGTTCAGGAACTTTTACCATTCTGGACCTCCCGCATGACAGACAAAATCCAGGGTGGATTTATAACACATTTTGATGAGGCCGGAAATGATACAGGGGAAGATGAAAAATCATTAATTGCCCAAACCCGCAGTATCTTTACACTTGCTTCGGCTCACCGTGCCGGGTACGGAGACGGGAAGTATGCCGATCTGGCCAGACATGGTCTGGATTTTTTACTGGGGAAAATGTGGGATAATAAATACGGTGGATTTTTCTGGATGACGGATCGCAGCGGTAACGTAACGATAGACAAAAAAATAATCTACGGCCATAGTTTTGCCATATATTCATTAAGCGAATATTCTCTGGCTACAGGTGATCCCCGGGGCAGGGAATTTGCGGAAAGATCCTTCAACCTGCTTCAGGAATATTGCGCCGATACCGTGCATGGAGGTTATTGGGAAATGTTTCACCGGGAATGGAAGCTTTGTGAACCAGGTAGCCAGGGAGGAGATCGTAAAACGCTTGATGTGCACATGCATTTAATGGAGGCTTTCACGACTCTGTATGAATGCACCGGTGAAAATGTCCACCGCCTTAAACTTCTTGAAATTATAGATCTTCTTCTAAACCGTATTAATCACCCGGTGTATAAAACAGGTATTCCTCAATTTTACAAAGACTGGTCGGTCGCCCCGCAAATTAAGTTCGATATTATCTGGGGCTGGGACCGGTTTTCTGAGGATGGCCTGAAGGGAAATGCCACCGACAATACATGCTTCGGGCATAATGCCGAATTTGCCTGGCTGTTACTGCATGCGATTGAGATAATGAAATTGACACCGGATGCTTTCATGGACGTCCTTAGGTGTATCTTAGACCATACTGTCAATAATGGCCTTGATACGGAATATGGAGGTGTATATGTTGAGGGGCCACATTCAGGAGGGGTATATGACCGTGAAAAAGAGTTCTGGCAGCAAGCCGAAGTGATGATAGCCATGCTTGATGCTTACCTTCTTTTTAAGGATGAAAAATACTGGGCAGCCTTCGAAAACGTTCATAGGTTTGTTTTCGATAAAATGATCAATAAAAATACCGGAGAATGGTACCCTTTATTATCACGTCAGGGTATACCGATATGGACACATATGGGAACTTCATGGAAAACCAATTATCACACCGTCAGGTCGATGATCATGTGCATCGAACGCCTGGGGAGGATCCTGGAATTACCTGAATTTGAATAAATACACTATGCCCTTTGGAACTCTCACTGACAAATTTTGATTGGATCGTTGGACTGATCATCATGACCGGCAGCCTGTCATTCGGGCTATATATGGCATATGTTAACAAGGCCGGGAAAAACAGTTCAAATTTCTTCCTTGGCGGCCGGTCCATTAAATGGCCAATTATCGGGGCATCAATTTTCGCCACTAATATCGGAGCAGAACATCTTGTAGGTTTATCAGGCGACTCATACCGTTATGGTCTTTCTGCAGGTTCAGTTGAATTAACTACAGCCATAACACTGGGGTTTGCCTGCGCCATCCTCTTTCCATACTACATGAAGAATAAGATCTTCACGATACCTGAGTTTCTTGAAATTCGCTATGACAGGCGTGCCCGTATATTTTTCTCCGGACTCATGTTGCTTATAAGTGTAATGACTAAGCTTGCCTTCACACTCTTTGCCGGAGCCCTTGTCCTGCACAGTCTCCTTGGATGGGAAATCATGACAACCATATTCTATATTGGGATCCTTGTCGCCGTATTTACAATCATCGGTGGATTTACTGCAGTCGCTTATACG
>CAZILN010000006.1:0-21960 GCA_964540005.1 uncultured Bacteroidaceae bacterium
TCCATGTTCGGTACTATTGGCATCACCACGGGAGATGTAAAGGTCGATGACCTGCTGTCAACCAGTGGCATGGCAGGGATGCTTGATACTATATGGCTGATCCTCGCCGCAATGGTATATGGAGGGGTGATGGAATCTGCCGGCCTGCTGAAACGCATAACCCTGTCCATCATCAAAATGGCTAAATCAACCGGATCGCTCGTGGCCTCAACTGTTGTTACCAGCATTTTCTTCAATATAACCGCATCCGACCAGTATATTGCCATTGTAGTTCCGGGAAGGATGTATGCCAAGACGTACCGGGAAAGGGGCCTGAAACCGGAATTGCTGAGCCGTACCCTGGAAGACGGGGGAACGGTCACATCGGTACTCATACCCTGGAATACCTGCGGCGCAACGCAGGCACGGGTTCTCGGTGTCCAGACATTAACCTACCTCCCCTTCTGTTTCTTCAACATTATCAGTCCTATCATGACCATCTTCATTGCCCTGATCAATTACAAGATCAGGCGCTTCAAACCCGGTGAGGAAAACAATAACGGGGTGAAGATTTAGTATATTTTTGGGTATTTCTGCGGATTGTAGCCGTGCATGATGTCATAAACGCACTCAAAGACATCCTCTGCACTGGGATTGGAAAAATAATCCCCGTCCGTCCCATAGGCAGGCCGGTGGTCCCGCTGTGAGATCGTCCTGGGTTCGGCATCCAGGTAATTCCAGGCTCCCTGCTCTTCAAGCACTTTCTGCATCATAAAGGCACTCGCTCCTCCGGGTACATCTTCATCGAAAAAGACAACTTTCCCGGTCTTCTTAACCGAGGCAAGTATGGTCTCATGAATATCAAAGGGGAGCAGGGTCTGTACATCGATCAGTTCGACACTGATATCGAAATCCCTTAACTGCAATAAAGCTTCCCGGGCTATCCTGACACAGGATCCATAGGTAACAAGTGTCAGATCAGAGCCATTCTGCAACACCTCAGCCACTCCCAGGGGAACCCTGAATTCTCCCATGTTCCCGGGTCTTTTCTCTTTTAAGCGGTAAGCGTTCAGCGGTTCTATTACCAGGGCCGGATCGGAACCCTCCAGGAGGGTATTGTAAAAACCTGCCGCCCGGGTCAGGTCCCGGGGAACACAAACATAAACACCTCTGATTGAATTAATTACCATGCTCAGAGGAGAGCCTGAATGCCATATCCCTTCCAGCCGGTGGCCGCGGGTCCGGATTATCAACGGGGCCACCTGCCGTCCGCCGGTCCGGTAAGACATGGTTGACAGGTCATCACTCAGGGTCTGCAGGGCATACAGAAGGTAATCAAAGTACTGGATCTCGGCGATGGGACGCATGCCCCTTATGGCCATACCGATACCCTGTCCTATAATGGTTGCCTCCCTGATACCCGTATCCGTTATCCTGTCCGCTCCATACTTCTTCTGAAGTCCCTCCAGGCCCTGGTTCACATCCCCTATCATCCCGGTATCCTCACCGAAAGTTACCAGCAACGGATGTTTTGCAAACAGGGAATCGAAATTATCCCTGAGTATCTCGCGGCCAGGTACCATAGGGGCATCCTCCGGGTACGATGCCTGAACACCCGCAACTCTCATAGCCGAGCCCGGAGTCTCATTATAAAGTGAGGTGCTGTACTTTTCCCATCCCAGCTCGCATGAATTTTCTATCCACCTGCTCAGTTCTTTCTGCAGTCCGGGCCGTTGCGGACAATCAAGACATATGGTCCGTAATATCTTTTTTGAAGTGGAAATGGTATCTTTCCTGACAGGATGGGCTACTTTCCTCAGATTGGAGGCCAGGGTTGATATTTTATCAAAATTATCGTTCCTGCACTGACAGGATTGGGTTTCCAGCAGGGAAAGCAATTCGTCCCGCTCCTGCTGCAGGGGTCCGATATAGTTCTGCCAGGCCCTGTCCCGTGCCTCTCTCACCTGTTCTTCCGCCTGGGTTTCAATACTATCCAGTTCGTTGTGAGTGGCTGTTCCTGATGAAATGATCCATTCCTTCATTTTCTTGATGGGGTCATATTCTTTTTCCCACTCCAGCCTTTCCTCAGGTTTATACCTTTCGTGGGAACCGGAGGTCGAATGTCCCAGTGGCTGGTTCATTTCATCTATGTGAAACAGGACAGGCACATGTTCTTCACGGCACCTGTCTATACCTTCATCGAAGACCCTGCATAATTCAGGGTAATCCCAACCCCTTGCCTTATAGATCAGGATGCCGGGGGTTGCATTGTCAGCTTCAAATCCTTTCAGAACCTCGGAGATGCTTTCTTTGGTGGTCTGGAGATTACGTGTGACAGAGATACCATAACCATCATCCCAGACGGCAATGGCCAGCGGCACCTGCAGTACCCCTGCCGCATTGATCATTTCAAAAAAATGTCCCTCCGAAGTACTGGCATCCCCGACGGTCCCGAATGCCACCTCCCTGCCCCTGTGGGAGAGATGAGTAAATTGTTGCATGGCTTCATTGTTCCTGAAGATCTTGGAAGCATAAGCCATTCCAAGAAGGCGGGGAAGCTGTGCCGCCGTGGGAGAAAGGTCCGCCCCTGAATTCATCTGTTCCATCAGGTTCCTCCAGCTGCCATCACGGTTAATATTGGGAGTTGAAAAATGATTATTGAAGTTCCGGCCGGCTCCGCCAGGATTAATACCGGTATCCGTATCACCGTACACCTGGGCAAAAAACTCGGCAGGATCCGATATGCCGGTGGCAAAAACGAAGGTCTGGTCGCGGTAATAACCAGAACGCCAGTCACCCTTGCGGAACTTCCTGGCCATGGCTACCTGGGCCACCTCTTTACCATCTCCGAATATACCGAACTTTGCTTTCCCGGCCTGTACTTCCCTTCTGGCCAACAGGGAACATTTCCTGCTGATATTTACCATCAGGTAATCATCCAGCACCTTTTTGCGGAATTCATTATAGCTTAAATCCTGATTGTGATTAAGTTGTACATCACGCATGTGAGTCCGGGTTTTTGTCTTAACAAATGTACGGTAAGTAGTTTAAGATCGCAATCTATGATTTAATGTTAATATATTGATAAATCAATTAGTAAATTCTGAATCTGCTGAATCTTTTCTATCTTTGAAAAATTATGTTTAAAGTTATCCTCTTATCCATATTCTTCATTGGTTTATCTTTCCTTGCCCTGGGGATCAGGATACTGTTCTTCCGGAACAGGAAATTTCCCGAATCATCCATCGGCCGAAACCCGGAGTTGAAAAAACTGGGACTGAACTGCGCCTCTCATGATGAGATCAAATGCAGAAGGGCACTGGGGGAAAACTACAGCTGCGGCTGCCACTTAGACCTCTCAGGTAAAGCGGATCCTGAAACTGAAAAAGTATAAGTATTCTGTACCCTGCCTTGAAAACCATCTTTGGAATATTCCCGCCTATCAGTGCTTTTGGTCCCCGGTAACCATCACCCTGACCGCCTTATAGGATCTCCCGTTATGAAGCATCAGCAGGTAAGTTCCGTCGGGGATATCGTCAAGCTGCAATACATGCCGGTGTGTTCCCATGGATATATGTCCCAGAGGATCAGTTTTTACAGTACGCCCGTATATATCTATCAGCCTGATCACCATTTCAGCATCCTCATTCAAATGGTACTCCAGATTCAGTGAACCACTGCCTACAGGATTGGGGTAAACATCGAAAGGCAGGTCCTGATCTGCCATAATCACTCCAATAGAACTGGATTGTTCAGTAATGAATTTCCATACC
The DNA here is from genome assembly GCA_964540005.1 of uncultured Bacteroidaceae bacterium. Taxonomy (GTDB): domain Bacteria; phylum Bacteroidota; class Bacteroidia; order Bacteroidales; family SM23-62; genus CAZILN01. The sequence goes on from CAZILN010000006.1 coordinate 3,753, forward strand.
TGTCCTGTTGTAGTACCATTGGAATTCACCTCATCAATTCGCCAGTAGTAGGACAAGGAATGTTCGAGAGTGCCCGGACTGTATTCATTCTCTGCCTGTTCTCCCACCAGCTCCGGGGGATTGGCAGTTCCGAAATAGACCCTGTGTGTTTCGGTACCCTGTCCGGGTATCCAGCTAAGCACAGGGGTCACTGATACTGTGTTTTCATAATGCGCAGGGGATGGTCCGGAGGCACTTCCCGGCAGGCTTCCTTCAGCCAGTGTAGTAATGGAACGTGTGTTGGACCAGGCAGAGGTATCTGTTGAAATATATCCTCTCAGCCTGTAGGAATATTCTTTCCCATAGGCCAGGTTTGAATCGGCGTACCGGACAGTATCAGCAGGCAGCATATCCAGAACGGAGAATTGTCCGGAATCAGCCCTTTCAACAATGAAACCCTCCTCATTGTCCGAATTATCGGTCCAGGACAGCCTGACATGATTCAGTCCGAACAGTTCCAGCCTGAGTTCTGTGGGAGGGTGCAGAAAATCACCTGATCCTGTGATATTGTTAATGTATTCCTCCAGGTTGGTGTATCCTCCTGCGAAATCGAATCCGTTCCTGTCCAGTGGGTCGGCCGGATCCAGCCCGTTTTCTGTTTCCCATGCATCGGGCATGCCGTCATGATCGCTGTCAGGAGGAACCGGTGCAGTGAAGAGTGCGGGCCATCCGCCCACATCCTCCTGGGAATCAATGATGCCTGTATGGGGACCCGCATATACTCCGCCGTAAAGGGCCGTGTCGTTCATCACTTCCCAGACCACCCTTCTGTCTATGGTATCCTGTCTCGGCAGGCGGGCTCCGGCATTTGAGAGGACAGTCTCATATGCCCCGGAGGCTGTCTCCTCTGCATCCATCATATAGGGGAAGACGGTATCCGACCGGATCAATGCTTTCTCTGCATCCGACAGGCTGTGAACCCCCAGTCCCCAGTTGTCATCAAGAACCAGCGGGTATCTGTATACTTCGTTGCTGTCAATATACCACCGGCCGTAACCGAAATTCGGATCTTCATCGGGAGAGACTATCCTGAACTGCATTTCTCCTGTCCGGGTGGCCGGACCTGCTTTATAGTAATTCTTTACCATATTAATGCGAACCGGACTGCCATCTATTTCACTGGGCTCACCTCCATAGGCCGAGTTAAAACCCCAGTTGTAGATGACATTGTTGCGGTGATCCACCAGCTCGTCCCAGCCCGAATAATAGCGGGCACCGTTAAAGCGGGGTAGCCGGCTGGTATGGTGTGCCAGCAGGTTATGGTGAAAGCTTGCCCTGCTACCTCCCCATATCCCGCCGTATCCATGCTCTCCCTTGGAGTGGATCGAATAATAAAGGCTTTCCGAAATAATACAATACTGCATGGTGAAGTAGCTGTTAGCATAGGCAGAGGCTGTTTCATCGACACTCCAGCTGAAGGAACAGTGATCGATAATGATACTGTCGGCATCCCTGACGAAAAGGGCGTCTTCTTCCTGGCCTGCCGCATCGCCCAGGCGCGATCTGAGGTACCTGACAATCACATTCCTGGCTTCAATACGAAGGGGATAATTGGCCAGGCAGATGCCATCCCCCGGAGCCGTTTGTCCGGCTACAGTCAGATCCCCCTTTGATATCTTAAGGTCCGAAGCAAGATAGATAGTCCCGGAAACCCTGAAGACAATTGTCCTTGGTCCCCCAACATTGATGGCGGCCCTCAGGCTCCCCTCACCCGAATCATACAGGTTGATCACTTCAATGACTTCTCCTCCCCTTCCTCCAGTTGTATACTTTCCCCAGCCATCGGCTCCCGGGAAGGCGGGCTGCTGGGATTGCACCCTTGACATACTGGTCCCCATTGCCGTGATTATCAGCAATAAATAAAAACGTTTTAACATCATGTGATCCTCTCTGTGAAAACAGTAAAGTACCCGCAACGATTGTCATTCACGGGTACTTTTTAATGATAATAACTTGCGAACTTAGTGTTTATTTCACCATTAATTTTATGGTGTTGTAACTTTCCTGTCCCAACTGTACAAAATACAATCCCGGTTCCAGTTCGTCTATTCTAAGGGGCCTGTCACTCTGTACATTTGCAAACTGCTTGATCCTGGCTCCCAGGGTATTATAAATGCATAGCTCGGAACCGGTGTAGGAATCAGGCAGCTCCAGGTAGAATACCCTGTCAGCCGGGTTGGGATAAAGGCTGAAAGAACTGATATGGTTCAGCTGTTTTACTCCTACACCATATTCAGGGTGCCAGCGCGGATCTCCGATGATCCCTCCCGTCTGGCTGGATTCAAGCAGGTCTGACCCGGCAGGGAGCTTGAAATCCCCTGCTTCCGGATCGGCCCAGTCCGGGTCCACCCCTTCCAGGTTATATTCAGATACATTCCAGACAACATCGCTGTAGGTTCCGGTTGTCAGGACAAAATCCGGGGTCATGGCCGTGGTGCTCATTTCCAGGTTGACACCATCGGCATACCTCCATCCGTTCACCGTTACGGGAGGATCGGCGGCAGGATCATCATTGGTCTTCCCGAAGATGCAGTCCTGGATAACCAGGCTGGCCTGGTCGTTATCCTCCAGATCAAAGAGGTACTGGCCACTCTTCCCTCCGCCCCACTTATAAAACGTACAGTTTTTGATAAGGAATGCCATAGGGTAACTCGGGGTATCCTGGTTGTCGATCAATTTATTCAGGATGTTGTAGAATGTAGAGTTGGTCAGGGTAAAGGTATCGAAGGTAATTTTCGATTTCATGCGGAACGGGCCGTAGTCACCGCCGCCTCTTAGGTCGGATACTATCAGGTTGTCGAAGACAAAGTTCTCAACCGTGTATGCTGACCTGTCTCCCCTGACAAGCGAACGATTCAGGGACCTGATGATGCAATTCTTCACTGTAATATCACCACAGGAAACCAGGTCCGAATGAAGGTTCAGCAAGTAATCGGCTTCAAGGTTATCAAGGTCCTCCACCCCGGTCAGAGGATCAACAGTAGCCCCTGAGAAATGGATGCCCTCAATGTATAAATCAACATCTGTTCCCATCACATCGATCTGGTTGATATACACCAGGGGTTTGTTCTGGGCTTCGGCTGCTGCCCTGATGTTGAGAGTCTTGTCAATGATTACATTTGAATCAACGGCAACATGCATTCCGGCCTGGAAAATAATTGTGTCGCCTGCAGCCGCATCTGCTATGGCAGCGATCAGGTTATCGCCGGGAGCTACTACAATATTGGTCTGAGCCATAATGCCCGGAACACCCAGAACGGATAAAAGCATCAAAAAGTAAAATTTTCGTTTCATAATATTGATTTTAGTTAAACATTGGTTAAAGCTGTAAATAGCATATTTATTATAATCACATTATATTCAGAACTATACTGGCTGTGGACACACCACCCCGGTAATCGATTATTTCATATATAATTGTGTCCGTTCCCTTCCGGACATCATTCTGAGCTTCCTTCCGGGCTTCCTTCCTGTAGTAGACAATGCTGCCTGCATCCAGGATGACTTCCCCCTGCGGTTCATTCAGTATCCGTGAGATCCTCAGGCTGTCCCCGTCCGGGTCCGAATCATTTTCGAGTGGCCGTATTACTGTTTTTTCTCCCTGTATCCTTACAGTATCATTAAAAGCGACAGGTTGGTTGTTATGATTTCTGTCTGTGATCCCGGCGCCGTTCATTACCCGGGACGGGACCTCTCTTACCGGGTCCGGATTGTAACTGTAATACAGGGAGGGATCGAAAGCAGTTCCGCTTTTTTCCCTCCTTCCTCTTACATTTTCATAAAAGTTATCCCTGACGACAAGCGAGGGATCTCTCTCTCCCATGCCTGTGTCTTCTATTATATGAGGGTCCTCAAGGTTCCTGAAATAATTATATTCAGCCACCACATCAGATTCCAGGCGTGCCGCAATACAATAACTTTCTACCTGTTCATAGTAATTATTAAATACGTGCACATCCCCGAAACGGACCCTGGGCAAACGCTGGTTGAGGCGGTAATATTCATGGTCAGCAGCATCATAGAATTCCGACAATCCGTCGAACCAGCAGTGATGAACCGTTACCCTGAAATGCCCGCGTGCATAGGTCTGCCGGTCATTGCTGCCTACCAGCATGACCTTGTTATGATTGCTGAAGCGGGTCCATGAAACCGTGATGAAATCTGCAGCTGTTCCTGACATGCCCGTAATATCCAGCAATCCGTCAAAACTGCGGAACAGGTGGCAATGATCCACCCAGATATTCTTCCCGTACAGGGTCAGGCAGTCCGTACCCGGATCCCCCTTGCCATCCCAGTGCCCGTCCTGATAGGAATCCCCTATGGACAGATCCCGGATGATGATGTTGGACCCCATGATCATGAGTCCCCCGTTACGTATCATGGCATTCCTCCCTGATCCGATAATGGAAATATTGCTTGCCTGCACGCTGAGCATTTCCCCTCCGAGCAATTCAATAGTATCCCTGATAAGAATTACGGCAGGTTTTTTTACGGAGAGGCTTTTCAGTAACTGTCCCCGGTCCGATACGATAATGGTATCGCCTCCCTCACCCCCTGATGTGCCTCCGTTAAGCGAGGCCCATCCAAGGGGAGGATCTGCCCCTTTTAGCTGCTGTGACAGCAGGATGATCAATGTCAATATGATATGTAGGGTTCTCATAAATGCCTGCCGCACCGGTCAGTGGATTAATTCATTGTTTATATAGACTTTCTCATACCTGGGTTCATCCGCATACTGCAGATAGTTGCCTTTTTCAACACCGTTAAAATGACAATTAGTGATATGGATGTCATGAATAACAGCTGATTCTTCCAATCCCTGCAGGTATATCCCGTATTTACTTTTTTCACTGCGGACATTATCAATCCTGATGTTTCGCACCAGGGGAAGATGCTCACCGCCCTGCCCGTCTTTCAGTTCATAGATGCAATTGATTTTCAGTACTGCCTCATCAACCTCACCGATAGTAAGGTTCCTGACAAAAATATTTTCAACAATGCCTCCCCTCAAACTGTTTGTCTTGATGCGGATGGCACGTTCCAGCTGCGGGCTGTTCATCAGGCAATCCTCAACAAATACATTCCTGCAGCCACCGGAGATCTCACTCCCTATGACGACCCCTCCATGCCCGTTTCTCATTTCACAATTCCTTACAATAATATTTTCACTGGGTACGGACCATCTCCTTCCGTCCCCGTTGCGCCCTGATTTAATGGCAATGCAATCGTCCCCCGTATCGAAATAGCATCCCTCTATCAGCACGTTTTTACAGGATTCCGGGTCACAACCGTCATTGTTGGGACCGTGACTGTCTGCTCTCACCCCGCGTACGGTAACACTCTCTGAAAGAAGGGGATGAATTAGCCAGAATGGAGAATTTTTGATGGTTATACCCTCAACAAGTACGGCCTTGCACTGCAGGAACTGTATGAACGGGGGCCTTAGGTATCCGTCCTTCCCCATAAGCCGTTCTTCCACGGGGACCTCATCTTCAAGGTACTTCATTAATCTGGGACGGCCCTGCTCGTCGGACTGGCTGGGCATTCCTGCTTTCCAACCGTACTCGGTCCGGCCCTTCCACCACCACCAGCTGGTATCACTTGCCTGTCCGTCAAGTATCCCCTTTCCCGTTACAGCAATATTTTCAGCTTCAGCAGCATGGATCAGGGGTGAATAATTGTAGCAGTCAACTCCTTCCCAGCGTGTAAGTACAAGGGGCAGGTAAGCCTCAGGATCATTTGAGAACCGCAATACGGCACCTTCCTGAATGTGCAGGTTTACATTGCTTAGCAGCCTGATGGCTCCTGTAATATAGGTTCCTGGAGGAATAACTACCCGTCCTCCACCTGATGCTGAGCATTCCCCGATAGCTTTGTTTAAGGCATCCGTCACCGGTTCCCCGCTTCCGGGAAGCGCTCCGAAATCCAGGATGGAAAAATCCTTCTCAGGAAAGGATGTACTTATGATCTCCCCGGTGATGGTTTCAACACTCTTCCAGTCATCGTATGAGGATCCGGCAGATCCGGTAGCGCATCCCGAGAGATACCCCCCCAGGATAATTAAAAGTAGAAGAACCGCCTTTCTTAATATTTTATCAGCAGCCATGGTCTTTTCAGCAATATTGTTCTTTCTAGTAGCCATAGTCGTTACTCAGCTTTGTATTGGCATCAATAACACTCTGGTGTATGGGAAGGAGCTCTTTGCGATTAGGTTCAAAAAACTCTGCAAGGGAGACAATGAATGCTTCGGTAATATTATCCGCCCAGTCAGATACATTGGGCCACATAATTACATCCCTGTCGGCTATGGCTGCTGAATCCATATCGTAATAGAAGTTAAGGTACTCTATGTTTTCCCCCTCATTCCTCCAGACGATCTTCGATGGAACATACTGGTAGGGAGCTTCACGGTTCATCAGCTTCCTTAGCTCATCTTTTGTTTCTTTCAGTTTCTCATCAAGCAGGTTCCACCTGATCAGGTCGAATTTGCGGATGCATTCCCCTCCGAATTCCCAGGCCCGTTCCTTTACCAGCTCATCAAAGAAGCCGGCATAATCCGAAGGTATGGAAGGCATCTGATCCGTGTTACCCCTGAAGGCCCTTTCCCTGACAAGGGTGAAGGCTTCAATGGCCTCGTTGGTCGGACCCTGGTTGAGTTCATTCTCTGCCTCGGCAAACATCAGGAGTATATCCGAATAGCGCATCATTACCCAGTTTACCCCGTTGTATTTATCCGTTCCGGGAAAAATGGGCTGTATCCATTCCCTCCTCCACTTGGCTATGAAAATATCCTGGAATTGCCGGTGCAGCCTTATATTATCCGCATCGATCTCATAGTAAGCCACGGTATTGTCCCGGCGTGTATCCAGGCTGTCGAATGAAAGATAATAGGTCGGCATCGCCCGGATGCCCCCGTCAGCCTTTCCATACCTTGAGGATTCGTTTGACCTGTTCCCTACATAATAGCCGACCTCGCCGCTGCGGTATATCCCCATTCCCACTTCAAACATGCTTTCCCCGTACCGTGTATCCAGTTTCCGCTCACAGTGGGTTTCAAAGACGTCAGAAAAGTCCGGGTTAAGACTGTGTTCCTCGCTTAATATAACATCCCTGCAGGCATCCCTGGCAATTTCATAATAGCTCAGGTGATCCGATCCTCTCTGCATACCACCTTCCCTTCTCAGGGAGTATCCTCCCCGTGCAAGGGCTATCCTGGCCAGCAATCCTTTAACGGCCCCTTTTGTCAGCCGCTCATCGGATGGTACCTCCGATCTCCAGGGTACCAGTTCTGCAGCCTGCTTCAGGTCAGCTATGATCTGCTCATAGATAATATCGCGATCGGTTTTCGGCAGGCTGAAATCATCTCCGGCCTTGGATGGTACGGTCTTGAAGGGTACATCCCCCCAGTTACGCACCAGCTCGTAATAAAAGATGGCCCGAAGGGTCATTGCCTCACCATAAAGCCTGTCCATTTCCGCTATTTGTTCTTCAGTGCCCTCAGTATAAACGGTACTCCCCGGTATATTGGCAATACATATATTTGCCCTTTCTATGGAGGCATACAGGTTCCTCCAGGGTTTCTCTATCTCTGAATTCCCCGAGTTTGCACCATAGCGTGCGATCCCCCTTCTGCCGTTATCGAAGGATCCGCTGCACATGGCAATATCGGTATCCACCCCGTAGTACATACTGAGCCGTTTGGACCAGCCTTCATCCAGGGTCATCAGCTGGTAGATCCCCAGTACTGACTGACGCGTATAATCGACATTATTGAATACATTTTCATTGGAAAAAAGAGAGACGGGTTCGTACTCAAAGTATTCCTCGCAGGAAAACAGGACCGAAGCACAGATGATGAGTCCGCCTGCTAATATCTTCAGTATTATTTTATTTGTCTTCATCCTTTTTATCTTTAAAGTGTCAGGTTGATACCCAGCAGGTAGGAAGTACTCCTCGGATAGGCAGAATAATCAACCCCCGGTGTCAGTGGTGTGGTTCTCCTTGTATCCACCTCGGGGTCATAACCCGAATACCTGGTAAAGGTGTGCAGGTTGTTGAACGTAGCATATATCCTGAATCCCTGGACGAATATCTTCCTTGTCCATTTCACCGGGAGGGTATAGCCAAGGGTGATATTGTTGATCCTCAGGAATGAACCATCTTCCACCGCCCATGAGTGGAACAGGTATCTGCCCTGAGTTGGTGACCAGATACTGGCATCCTGGTTCATCTGGTTTAAAAGGTCGGGATCATTGACCACTTCCCCTGTTTCATCTATGTTAACCCACCTTTTATCAGAATTCATTTCCGTAAGGGAATTGGTATACCTGCGATAGGTGGAGGTAAATTCGATTTTATTGGCATTATAAATATCATTGCCAACCACCCAGTTCACAAAAAGACTGAGATCCAGTCCTTTATATACGGCCATAATGTTTGTCCCACCCACATGTTTGGGATTGGAATTCCCGATAACCACCCTGTCCTCATCAAAGGTAACGCCCATGTCATCCAGTATCGGGTTACCGTCTTCATCGAGGGGTTTACCCGTATCCTTGAATTTAACCATACCAGGGACCAGGTTTCCCCCGAAGGTAATACCCGAATTATCCGCTATTCCCGGTTTAAGGGTATAGGTCTCAGTTGCCGGATCATAGTCAAAATCGTCTACCGTGTAAAACCCGTCGGTGATAAATCCGTACATGAGTCCGACCGGTTCACCCACACGTACAATGAAATCGTCTCCCGTATCTGCCGACCAGTCTGAAGTAACCGTGAAATATTCCATGCCTCCCAGGTCCTCGACCCGGTTCCGGTTCATTGAAATGTTAAAATTGGCAGACAGCCTGAAATCCTGTTTCTCGATTATATAAGCATCCATGATGAATTCCAGTCCGTAATTGGAAGTCTCCCCTATATTCTGCATCTGTTCCTCAAATCCTGATACCGATGGTATCCTTGACCTGATGAGCAGGTCTTTCGTGGTATTCTTATAAGCGTCCACCGTAAGGTTAAGCCGGCTGTCATACAGTCCGATATCCAGTCCGGCATTCCTGGTGAGAGTGGTCTCCCATTTCAGATAAGGATTAGCCAGGTTTCCCGGATACAGGAAGGTCAGGGGAACCTCATTCAGGTAATATGCCTTGTCCGAACCCACATTATAGGTCGTGGTCCATAAGAAATCGCTGATCCTGTTGTTCCCGGCCTGTCCGTAACTCACCCGGACTTTCAGGCTGGAGATGGCACTGATGGACTGCATGAAAGATTCTTCTGATATCCGCCAGGCCACAGACCCGGAGGGGAATGCTGCCCAGCGGTTTTCCGGACCGAACTTTGAAGAGCCGTCGGACCGGAGGGTAAAACTGGCCAGGTATTTATCCCGGTAAGCATAATTGGCCCTTCCGAAAAAAGACAGCAGGCGGTTAAGTCCTTCAAAGGTATTCGGCTTCTGGTTATCCTCTCCCAGCGCCATGGATCCTATGGCCACCTGTGGCGTAATATCTTCAGGAAAGGAGCGGGATTCCGCACTGAAGCGTGTATAATCCCTGTTGACCATTTCCTGTCCGAGCATCACATTGATGTCATGCGCATCCCGGAACTGTCTCAGGCTGTATGTCAGGATGTTGGCCCACCGCAGGGACCTGTCCATGTTCTCATTCAGAATAACAATGGGCTTGTCACCGTATTTCCTGGCGTTGGGAGTAGATATCCCGTCAAAACTCTCGTATCGCTGGGGCCTGTAATCAAATCCCAGGTCCATTTTATACGACAGGTTTTTTATTATAGCATACTGCAGGCTGCCATTCAGGGTTGCATAGGTGCGGTATCGCCTTTGGTACTCATCATTTACCAGGGTCACCGGATCGATGAGCCGGCTGCTGGAATAATATTCATCCTCATCGAATTCCAGGCTGGGATCGTCACTGAAATCTATCAGTCCGTTTACCGGCCGGTAAATAACGGCATGCTTCAGCCTGTTATTGGTCGAGGAACCGGGATCCGAGGTGCCGGCTCCGCGGATCTTTGTATTGGAAAGCTTGGCATCGAAATTCAGGCTGAGTTTTTCGGTGGCCTGGCTCTTGAACCTGAAATTCAGGTTGCTGCGCGTATACCCTGAACCAATCATGATCCCAAGGTCCTCTATCTGTGACAGGCTGACGCTGAAAGAGGATTTCTCCGTACCTCCGTAGATGCTGAGGTTATGATTCTTTACCGGGGCTTTCCTTCCGAATACCTGTTCCTGCCAGTCTGTTCCGGCCTGATCGCTGTACAGGCTGTCCAGTTGCTCATATTCCCCGAAGAGTTCGCGATAGGACCGCAGATCGAGAAACGATCCTGAAGCAGCACGCTGGTACTGGTTCAGGGCAAATTCATAGGGTGTCATGACCGGCAGTTTTTTGGTCAGTTCCTTGATCCCGTAATAGAAATTATAATCCACCTTGACCTTTTCCTTCGATCCGCTCTTGGTAGTAATGATGATCACCCCGTTTGCACCCCGTGCCCCGTATATAGCTGTGGATGAAGCATCCTTCAATACATCTATACTGGCTATATCAGAGGGGGGAATATCGCTCATGGATTCAGAAGGGAAACCGTCAATGATGAACAGGGGGGAATTATCCTGTGTGATGGATCCCCCTCCCCGTACTCTTACCTTTACTTCCGCATCGGGTGAACCTTCGGCGGTAACCACGTGGACCCCGGCCAGCCGGCCTGTTAAAGCAGCGGCAGCAGAAGTGGCCGGAACATCTTTTAACTGGTTACTGTTGACCGAGGAAACTGCCCCGGTAAGGTCCCGCTTCCTCACGGTACCGTAGCCAATGACAACAATCTCATCGAGGTATTCTGTTTTTGTCCGCATTACCACATCTATCCTGGTCCGGCCGTTTACAGAAATTTCCTGGCGCTCCATTCCTACATAAGAGTATTCCAGTATGGTCCCCTGTGGGTCATCTACATCGATTGTGTAATTTCCGTCCAGGTCGGTAATAACTCCTGCCGTGGTTCCCCGGATAACAACAGCAACCCCGGGCAGCAGATCTCCTGCTTCATCGGTGATCGTTCCGGTAACTGTTTGTCCATGCGCAGTATACGCCGACAACAGGCATACCAGGAACAACAGCATACCGGGCTTGGATATTCGGTATTTCAACATAACTGAATGATTAAGTGTATAGATCAATTCTGTCAGGCTGCCTGGTTAATAACAGCTGCAGTAAATTAATGAACATCATGTAAAATAACAGAGAAGAACACACGGCCTGCCCTGCTTCGGCAGGCCGTATGAAAACACTTTGAAATAAGATCCGTTTATTTCCCTATCTCTTAATAAACCTCTGAATGTCGGTTTTCCCTTCGGCATTGATCTGGATCAGGTACACCCCGCTGTGCAGATCAGAAATATCAATGTTTGAATTGCTTGTATTGAGGGTTCTCTGCATGATCAGTTTGCCAACCATATCAAACAGGGAGATGTCTGCCTTGCCTGCACTCTGGTATTCAACCATCAGCAGGTCCTCGGCCGGGTTGGGATATATCCTTGCCAGGGGTTGCCCGGAGGTGGCGCTTATTCCGACAGGCCATGGATCAATATCCGTAACCAGTGTTGAGGGCAGGAATGTACCACGGTTGGGTGCATAGGCACCTGTGGTATCCCAGACCATCCAGTCAATAATACCGCCAAGGGTGGAACTGCCGTTCCCGTCCCCGAACCTGAAATAATTTTCTGAACTTGTTGTCGCGGTGGTTACCTCAATAAAGGCGGTATCTGCCTCGTCGATGTATACGGCCACCTGGTCAGCATCCTTGGTGATCCGGATGATGTGCCAGCCCGACAGGTCGATAGGAAGGTCACCCGAAACATTTGCCTCCTTTAATTGGTATGAATCGTCGTTCTTCAGGTAGAGCCTCTCACGGAAACCGGCCTGCTGGATGTCGAATTCCATGGTGCGGTCCATGGTATCGTTTTCAGATTTGATACGTGCGACCATCGTCAGAGCATCATCGACATCATTCGGCAGGTTGTGCTTCCACATGAATTTCCCGGGATCGGGCTCCGGTGATATAAGTTTAAGCAGGTTGTTCCCGTCATTATCAGGATCGGCTACAATAGTATTGGAATGAAGATCGGTACCGGCCACATTACTGGTTCCGAAATCAATATTGTCATTATCAGGAGTTACATCGGCTGCATAGATCACCCAGGAAGGCACCTCCTGTGACAGTGAATCTGGAAGGGCTACTCCCTCTTCCGGGGCATAAGCTCCCGTGGTATCCCAGGCCACCCAGTCTACCAGGGCTCCCAGTGTAGAACTGCCGTTACCGTCGCCGAAACGGAAATAATTTTCGCTGCTTGTTGTTGCTGTTGTAACGCTTGCCACTGCCACCGGATTCTCATCCATGTAGAAACTTACCGCATCAGCGTTTTTTGAAATCCTGATGATGTGCCAGTCGAGCGGACTGCCCGGCAGGTCCTCCTTAACTCCACCTTCCTTCAACTCAAAAGTATTATCATTTTTCAGGTACAGTCTTTCCCTGAACCCGGCCTGCTGGATGTCAATCTCCATGGTCCGGTCGAGGGTGTCAGATGTACCTTTTACCCTGAGAATTATGGTAAAGGGATCATTCACATCATTGGTAAGGGTATATTTCCACATAAACTTCCCCGGATCCTCTTGTGGTGAAATCAGTTCAAGCAGTTTATTGCCCTCGTTATCCGGGTCATCAAGGATGGTATTGGTATATTGGTCACCACCTGTATTGCTTGTCGAGAAACCAACAAGATCCGGAAGGACAGAGCCGTCATAGACTATCCATTCCTGGCCGAATGCAGCAAAAGCCAGAAAAACAAGAAGAAGATTAACAAAGTAGAACTTTTTCATAATAGTAGAATTTTGGTTAATAAATAATGATAGGTAGTTGTTATATATAAAATCACTTAATACTATTTGCTTATTACTTTTTCAGTTCTAATGCAGCCAGGATAAACGGTCCCACTCCCTTGGGATCGTTTTTAACCCGGTCCACACCGATATAATATTCATAACTGCCGTCGCGGTACGGATCACCTCCCAGTCCCGCCCCGCCGCATACCTGAATCATGCCTGGCAGTCCGTCCTCATCCTCTATAATAAATTCTTCAAGTATTGATTCAAAGGACTCTTCGGCGATACGGTAATACTCCTGCGGCAGGTAGCCGTTTTTAGCCCCCTTTGCAAATGCATAGCAAAACATGGCAGAACAGGAGGCCTCCAGGTAATTGCCCTCGCTGCCCCCCCTGTCCAGCACCTGGTACCACAGTCCCGTTTCAGGATCCCTGACATGCCTGATGGCTGCGGCAGTGTTTTCCAGGATCTCCAGGATTTCATCCCTGTCCTGATGCTGCGCGGGAAAATAATCCAGCACATCAACCAGCGCCATCATGTACCAGCCCATGGCCCTTCCCCAGAAATGAGGCGAACAGCCGGTTTCCCTGTCTGCCCACTGCTGCTCCCTGCTTTCATCCCATGCATGGTACATCAGTCCGGTTAAAGGATCCAGGGTTTTTTCATGGATCAGCATGATCTGAAGGGCTACGGTATCAAACCACTGCGGCTGTTGAAATTCCTTGGCATACTGGGCCATGAAGGGAGAGGACATGTAGATGCCGTCAAGCCACATCTGATGAGGGTAGACCTTCTTATGCCAGAAGCCTCCGGCAGAAGTGCGAGGCTGTTCGACAAGCTGTTCAATGAAATTCCCGATAGCAGTCAGGTATTTCCGGTCACCCGTCCTTTTGTAAAGGGTTAAGAGGTTCTTTGCCGGATTGATATGGTCGAGGTTGTAGTCGCTTCTCTTATATTTCAGTACGGAGCCATCCTGCAGAATAAAATAATCGGTAAAATCCTGCATATACTGCGAATAGGAAGGGTCCCGGGATCCCAGCCTGTCAATTGCCTGTCCGAGCATGGCAATGTCATACTGCCATTTGATCTTGCCGGGATTATTATAAACTGCCAGGCTGTCGAACCGCTGCATAACGGCATCTGCCATACGGACAGACCATAATGCCGCATCCCGGCCTTCAGACTGGTTTTTATCCTGTTTACAGGCATTCCAGCTTAAGTTAATGATAATGAGTACTATTGTCAGCCGGATGTATCTCACCTGGTATTATATTGTTATAAGCTAACAATATTAGTTAATCAATATGCAGAAGGGGGGGGGATATGTTCAGATTTATGGGTATATATGTTCAGGGTTGAAAATTAACTGTCCCGGAGCTTGCTGCATGAATGGTTACTTCCCGGGATTTTATTAATTTGCATTAGTATTCTATGAAAAATTCTAAGCTGAACATAGGGATCCCTTTCCCGGGAATGTGCAGGAGCTGTCTGCTTACATTTGCTCTTACAGTGTGGATGCTTATATGCCTCCCTGCAGCCGGGATTGATATCGAACGGTTTGAACACCTGGACAGCCGCGACGGACTTTCGCAGAATGCCGTGAGAAGTATTTATTGTGACCGGTCGGGCTTCCTCTGGTTCGGCACTTTCAACGGGCTGAACCGTTATGACGGATACAATTTCAAGATTTATAAATCCCAGGCCGGTAAGGAAAATGTTCTCTACAATAATAAAATAAATGAGATATGGGAGGACCAGAGGAATTTCTTATGGGTACGGACAGATGACGGATTTTATCATTACCTGGACAGGGCGACCGACAGGTTTCATACCTTTCCCCGTTTTATGTCCTCGGAAGAAGAAAAGAACAGCGTCATTACCTGCTTTTACCAGGACTCGCATGATGAGATATGGCTTGGCACTAATAATACCGGGGTGTATCATCTCAGGTTTGACAGTGTTTCCGGAATATATACTTACCGGCATTATGTATCCCGGGGGGTCAGCAGCATTACTAATAACCGGATATCCTGCATACTTTCAGATCCCTCAGGCAGTATCTGGATAGGGACGCAACACGGCCTGAATTATCTGCCCAAAGAGGAGTTAAAGTCAGACGAACCGCAGTTCCAGCATTTCTTTGTCAACAACGAATTTACAAGCTATGAGATCATCAATGACCTGTTATGGCTCGGTACACAGTCGGGAGAGATTCTAATCCTGGATCCCGGAACAAAGGAAATTGTAAGGGAGAGTCCGATTACACCCTCAGAAGAAACCGGAGGAATCAGCATCCTTCATAAAGGACAGTCCGGACATATTGCCATTGGCACTGACCGGCAGGGGGTATTAATCATCGGACCGCGGCATGATTCCTTCACCCGGTACGAACTGAACGGGAGTATGGTTAAATCCCTGTTCGAGGACTACCTGGGGAATTTCTGGATAGTAACAGAAAACTTCGGCATCAATAAGATCGATCCTGTATCCGGAAACAATCATTATTTTAAAATGACCCCGGATGAAATTGAATCTACTGTGGATGACGAACGCCTGTTCATCTATGAGGACAGTAAGAACAATCTCTGGATAGGGGCACATGGCGGCGGACTGGCCCTTTTCAACCGAAAAGAAAACAGTTTTACATTCTACAGGAATGATCCGGGTGATACCAAAACCATCTCATCAAACTTTGTTCACTGTATCACGGAGGATCATTCGGGATTGTTGTGGGTAGGGACAGGACAGTTCAACGGAGGGGTGAATAAGGCAGTACCTGTTAACCCGTCTTTTCAGCAGATAATTCCGGCAGCCAGTATTTCGGACATTTCAGAAAATGTGGTCAGGTGTGTGTTCGAGGACAGTAAGGGCAGTATCTGGGTTGCTACCAAATCAGGCGACCTTTATATATATTCTGCTGATCTGGAATTCAAGCTGAAGCTGGAAAATATCCCCTTGGTCGACAGGCGTATGCCCGGACAGAATGTATATTCCATTATGCAGGATGACCGGGGATACCTGTGGCTGGGGTCAAAAGGGGGAGGCATATATGTAAGCACCCTTCCGCTTTCCGGACTGGAGGGAGGATATGGATCCATCCGTTTTTATTCCTATCAGAATAATCCTTCCGATGCGAATTCTCTGAGCAATAATAATGTATATTCGATTCACCAGGACCACCACCAGAGGATATGGATAGGCACATACGGGGGCGGACTGAACATGGTTGAAAACCGTACCCCCACAGTCCTGTCCTGCCGGAGGATAGATATGCAGAACAGCAACCTGGGTTCCGATGATATACGCCAGGTGTATGAAGATTCCGGCGGCCGCCTGTGGATAGCCAGTACCTTCGGACTGCACCTGCTGGAGGAAGCATCCATGGCCGACTCAGCCATGTTCAGGGTATTCAATTACGATCCCCAGGATGTAAGCAGCATCAGCTATAACGACGTAATTCACTTATTCGAGGACTCGAGAAAAAACCTGTGGATAGGGACATATGGAGGCGGGGTAAACAGGTTAACAGAGCTGGGCGCCGGGGGAGCCGGATTCAGGCAATATGATGAATCCGACGGACTTTCCGATGGAGCCGTATTCGGCATAGTGGAGGATATGGACGGCTTCCTGTGGTTCAGCACGGAAAACGGGATTTCAAGATTCGATCCTTCTGCCGGCAAGATGGAAAGTTATAATGAAAATGACGGGCTGATATCAAGCAGGTTTAATGAGAACTGTTGTTTCCGCACCAGCAAAGACCTCCTGATTTTCGGCACCATGAACGGGGTGCTTATGATCAATCCTCAAAAGGTATCCAAACAGAAATTCCTGCCGCCCGTGGTGCTGACAAACTTTCAGCTCTCTAACAAGGATGTTGATATCAATGATCCGGAGTCCCCGGTCCGCAGCACCATTGAACAAACCGGGAAGATCATACTGAAGCATGACCAGTCAAGCTTCAGTATTGAATATGCAGCCCTCAGCTATTATGATCCCGGTAAGAATCAATATGCTTTTCAGCTGGAAAACTTTGACAGGAACTGGAACTATGTGGGTTCACAGCGTAAAGCCACTTATACCAACCTTCCGCCCGGGGATTATGTTTTCAGGGTAATGGCTTCAGACCTGGATGGTAACTGGGAAGGTGCAGGCCGGGAAATGGAGATCATCATTCTGCCCCCCTGGTGGAAAACCACACTGGCCTATATAATATATGTACTCCTGTCACTCTTCATTCTCGAGATCATTCGCCGGATCGTAACCAGGTATACACGCCTGCGCAATGACCTGCGTGTTGAACGTAAGGTTAACGAGATCAAACTGCAGTTTTTTACCAACATCTCCCATGAGATACGGACTCCTCTTACACTGATCATGGGTCCGCTTGAAGACATCAGGAAAAACCTGGAGGTGCCCGAGGCGATCAGGACCTCGGTTGATATCATGCACCGGAACGGGAAGCGTATGCTGAGGCTTATTAACCAGCTGCTTGATTTCAGAAAGGTGCAGAACAGTAAGATGGATATGCAGGTAAGGGAGATAGATCTGCCGGAATTCGTTGACACCATCGCATCAAACTTTGACCACCTGGCCCGGCAGAAAAACATTATGTACCTCCGCTGTATCGGGTCCTGTGACCGGAAAGCCTGGTTAGACAAGGATATGATTGACTCTGTCCTGTTTAACATTCTGTCCAATGCGTTCAAGTTCACGCCGCGGGGAAAACGGATAGAACTCAGCCTGAAGGTAAATCACCAGGAAGATTGTGTGGATATCTCCGTCAGGGATGAGGGTCCGGGCATACCCGGTCAGAAAAAAGACATCATTTTCAACAGGTACACCGAGCTGAACCAGGGCAACAGGTTCTTTACCGGGACAGGCATAGGGCTTGCCCTGTCGAATGAACTGGTTAAAATGCACAGCGGACGGATCATTGTTGAGAGCACAGAGGGAAAGGGATCTGTATTCACGGTCCGGCTCCCCCTGGGCAAAACCCATTTCAGGAAGGAAAATTTCGCAGGCAAGGACTATGTCAGGTCCCCGAACCGGCCACGATCCTATGAAATTCCCGATGAACCTGAGAAAGATATACCCGCCACAGTCCTGCAAAATAAGATCCACACCCACACTATCGTCGTAGTAGAAGATAATAAGGAAGTCCTTGAATACATTGCTGACAACCTGGCATTTGAGTATAATGTCATTCCTGCCCTGAACGGGATAGAAGGATTAAAAGCCATCCATGCCGTTCATCCCGATATAATAATAACCGACATCATGATGCC
>CAZILN010000007.1:0-13632 GCA_964540005.1 uncultured Bacteroidaceae bacterium
AGTCCCGCTTCCCCGCTGCTCTTATGCGAAAAGCCTTCCTTTCCAAAATACCATACCAGGATCGCGACCGTATTATTCCCCTCCTCCAGGTAGTCTGAGATATCCACCTCATCATAATAGGTATCCGTCGGGGTCGGACCCCGCTTCAGCTGCCCTTCGAAAACAGCCATTCTCCCATTGATCCACATCCAGTACTTTGAATCACAGGCAATCCTGGCAACAGCCTCTGCCGGGATCCTGTCCAGGTCAACCCCGGCACGGAAGTTGATCCAGGTATTCGATTCGTTCTGGTTTTCAGCGGCTGTAATCCGTTTTGCCGTCCAGTCGCCCTCGCAAAAACCGGTAAGGCATGAAGTTGCTAAAAGTAAAATGGCAATTTTTCTGTTCATTTCGGATTAAGAATTATTCATTCGCTTTGCAGCGAGTTACAAAAAAACTCCTTCAAACAAATGATAAACTACCCATTTATGAACGCCCGGAGATCATTGAACATTAACCCAGGTAGGACTTCAGAAGTTTGCTTCGCGAGGTATGTCGCAGCCGGCGTATTGCTTTTTCCTTGATCTGCCTGACCCTTTCACGGGTGAGGCCGAATTGTTCCCCGATCTCCTCGAGGGTCATTTCCTGTATGCTGATTCCGAAAAAAAGTTTGATGATATCGCGTTCACGCTCCGTCAGAGTGGCCAGGGCACGGTCAATCTCCCTGATCAGCGATTCATTCAGCAGAGCCCTGTCCGCATTGGGTGAATCATTATTCGGCAGTACGTCCAGCAGGCTGTTGTCCTCACCATCCACAAAGGGGGCATCCACGGAGACATGCCGTCCCGATACCCGCAGCGTGTCAGACACCTTTTCCTTGGGAAGTTCAAGCACATCTGCCAGCTCCTCGGGTGAGGGGGTCCGTTCAAATTCCTGCTCAAATTTCGAAAAGGCCTTGTTGATCTTGTTCAGGGATCCGACCTGGTTCAGGGGAAGGCGCACTATCCTGGACTGCTCGGCCAGTGCCTGCAATATGGATTGCCTGATCCACCAGACGGCATACGAAATAAACTTGAAGCCCCTTGTCTCGTCAAACTTTTCGGCGGCTTTGATCAGTCCGAGGTTTCCCTCGTTGATCAGATCCGGCAGGCTGAGACCCTGGTTCTGGTATTGCTTGGCTACAGATACGACGAACCGGAGATTTGCCCTTGTGAGCTTTTCCAGTGCCGTCCTGTCACCTTTTTTAATGCGTTGTGCAAGTTCCACCTCTTCTTCAACGGTGATCAGCTCCTCTTTTCCGATCTCCTGCAAATACTTATCCAGCGACGCACTCTCCCTGTTAGTAATTGATTTTGTGATCTTTAACTGTCTCATTATACCTCCTCAAAAATTTCTGCGAAATTATGCCTTTATTAATTTAGATTCAATATTTATAACAAATATTTAACAAAATTATTGTGGTATTCAGGATCCCTTCCTATTATCCGGTCGGAGTAATAATTGGGACCCCTGTCTGATAACTCAACCTGGTAGCGTATTAATCAGAGTAAAGTTACAACTTGATGGCGTAATATGCAATTAATCCGTCAGGATATATTCCTTCTACATATATGCCTCCGTCTGCAGCTTTAATGATATTCTTTATATCAGCCACAGAACTGACTGGCCTGTTATTGATCTGGGTAATTACAAACCCCGCACGGATCCCCTGGGTCCTGAACTTCCCGCTGCTGACTTTGACAACCTTTAATCCGTTCTCAATTCCCAGTTTTTTCATTTCTGCTTTGGATACCTCCTCGAAAGTAGCACCCAGCACAGATATGGACTCATCTTTCTTTACTATCCCTGTCCCTCCATCCGGGTTGCGCAATACCACATCGAACTGCTTTTCCTTGTTATCCCTTAGCAGGGTTACACTTATCCTGTCATTGGGGCGGTACCTGGAGACCTGGTCCTGCAGCTCAGCCGAAGAATTGACCCTTACCCCGTTAATGGTAGTAACGATGTCATTCTCTTTTATGCCCGCCTGTTTAGCTGCCCCTTCTTCCCGCACACCACGTATCAATACTCCCTGTATCTGATCAAGTTTTATTTCCTTTGCCAGTTCAGCCGTTACATCGGTTATGGTAACGCCAAGGATTGCTCTCTGCACGGCACCAAATTCTATGATATCCTTGACCACCTTCTGTACGATACTGACAGGAATAGCAAATGAATATCCGATAAATGCTCCTGTCCTGGGTGAGGCAATGGCCGAGTTGATCCCCACCAGTTCACCTTGTGTGTTGACCAGGGCCCCTCCGCTGTTACCCGGATTGACTGCTGCATCTGTTTGAATGAAGGATTCAATCGCCAGCTGGCCTTCCAGGATATTTATATTCCTGGCTTTGGCGCTTACAATCCCTGCTGTTACCGAGGAGGTCAGGTTATACGGATTACCGATGGCCAAAACCCATTCGCCCAGGCGAAGTACATCAGAACTTCCATACCTGAGAAAAGGAAGGTTGTCCTTATCTATCTTCAGGACGGCCAGATCCGTATCGGGATCCCTGCCGATTAGCTCCGCATCATAGATCTCTTTGCTGTTAAGGGTTACTTCTATCTCCTGCGATCCTTCGATCACATGATTATTTGTTACTATATACCCGTTACTGGTTATGATCACTCCCGATCCGTAACCCAGGACCGGCTGCGAGGGTGCATTCCCGTATCCAAAGAACCAGTCATATAGTGGATTGCCGCTGCCTTCGCGCATGGCCTTGGTTTTCACATGCACAACAGCATGCACTGCCTCTTCAGCTGCCAGTGTAAAATCCGAGGGAGCTGCGCTTTCGACTGCAGATGGCAGGTTTATATATCTGGCACTGGGGGTTTCCTGTACTATAATAGTCGGTTCATTATCATCAATAACTGAATAAATTGAAACGGCTATAATGCCTCCCAGTACTGCCACCAGTGCCATCCCTAAAACTCTCTTTGCCTTCATAATTTATTTACTCCATTAATATGTTGAACAATACAAAGCGATTTTTGCTCATATCAAAAATCATACCTTAGTCTCCGAAAACGTAAAATTACAAAATCCTAACGAGTTGGACTTTTATAATGTTACAATTACTTACTATTTTTAACAGAATTTAACAGCTAATTAAGATGTTAGTGGATTTTAGCAAATACCAGGGTACAGGAAACGATTTTATCATCATTGATGACAGGAAGGGGTTGTTATCATCTGTATCAGGACAGCAGATCAGTCAGCTATGCGACCGCCGCTTCGGTATAGGGGCTGACGGACTGGTACTCATACGTGAGCACCTGGAACTTGATTTCCGTATGATCTATTTCAACGCAGACGGGAATGAAGGCAGTATGTGCGGAAATGCAGGCAGGTGTGCCGTGGCTTTTACTAAAAGCCTTGGTATGATACAGGATACTGCCCGCATGGAAACTTTCGATGGCCTTCATGAGGCAAGTATCCTTCAGGATGGAACTATCAGTCTTGGTATGAAAGCAGTTACCCAGATAAATGCATCGGAGGATGGCTACCTGCTTGATACCGGTTCTCCCCACCTTGTGCTGTTCAGATCCAATATTGACCTGATCAGTGTATTTGATGAAGGAAGAAAGATCAGGTACAGCGAGCCCTTTATGCCTTCCGGTGTAAATATAAATTTTGTCGAATCCTCTGATAATGAAATATATGTCAGAACTTATGAACGGGGGGTTGAGAACGAAACCCTTTCATGCGGAACCGGAATAGTGGCATCTGCCATCTGTTCAGCTTTCAGGACAGGCACTGACAAAAATTCATTCCCTGTACGAACAAAGGGAGGGGACCTGAGCGTCCGCTTTTCCAGGAAAGGGGATACACATTTCGATGATATAAGGCTGGAAGGCCCGGCCGGTTTCGTATTTGAAGGCAAAATCAACATCTAAGTACACAAGTTCCAGATTCGCAAGTTCGCAAGATCAAAATAATTATAACTAACCAGAACCAAAGATAAAATGAGAAAACACATTTACAGCTTAACTATCCTGGTTTGCTGCGGCTTTTTTCAAATTTCTGCCCAGGATCAGGGAAATGCAGACGGAGTATCTGAGAAGATCGAACAACAATCAGAATACCTCAGGCACCGCCTCGACCAGCTCAGCAAATCTGTGGATGACCTGCTGTGGTACCAGAAGGTCGGTGACCTGGCTCATATAGATAAGGTATATATGTATGGACCACCCCTCTGGAAAGAAGAGAATCCCACTGCCCAGGGTGCAGGTAACCCGGTAAAATTCTGGTCCTACGTGTTTGTCCCGAAAGACATCGATCCATCTCAAAAATACCCCCTGATCGTATTCCCGCACGGAGGGGTGCACAGCGACTTCAGTACTTATTACACACACATTATCAGGGAACTCATGGCTCAGCAATATATCGTTATTGCAGCCGAATATCGTGGCAGCACCGGGTACGGAAGTTCTCATTATGAGAAAATTGATTATGGCGGACTGGAAACCGAAGATGTGGATGCCAGCCGTGCCTATATGCTTGAGAATTGTGAGTTTGTCGATCCTGCCAGGGTAGGGATAATCGGGTGGAGCCATGGCGGGCTGATCGCATTGATGAATGTTTTTGACCATCCTGAAAACTATAAGGTTGCCTATGCAGGGGTCCCGGTAAGCGATATTATTGCCCGGATGGGTTACAAGACCCAGGAGTACCGGGACCTGTATTCAGCCGATTACCACATCGGGAAGACGGCTTACGAGGATGTTGAGGAATACCGCAGGAGATCTCCCGCCTGGCAGGCCCATAAGCTTCAGACACCTCTTCTGATCCATACCAATACCAACGATGCCGATGTGAATGTACTGGAGGTGGAACATCTTATCAAATCACTTAAGGCCGAAGGGAAAAAATTCGAATACAAGATCTACCAAGAAATACCGGGGGGACACTCCTTTAACAGGATGGATACAAAGATAGCCCGGGAGATAAGGCTGGAGATATATGATTTTCTTGATGGGTACCTGGCACCTCCCCGGAAATTTAATACTGTTGAGGACCTTACCAGGGTATCCTATAAGTTCTAAGATTTATAAGTCCTTACGATTTACGATTTATGACCTTGAGTGCCTCCTTCCGGCTCAGGTTTGATAACTGGTGAGAGTTTACAAATTCAATGACGGTATCCGGATTGGTTTTGGAATATTCACGCAATACCCAGCCAATGGCCTTCCGTATCCAGAAGGTTTTATTATCAGCCAGTTCAGTGATATAACTGTACAGCAGGTCCGTGTCTGTGGCCTCCTTGTACTTCAGCTGGAACAACAGGCAGCATCTCTGCAACCAGATATTCCCTGAATCCATCCATTTGCGGGTTTGAGGGACTATCAGCTCAGGATGCCTTTTAAAGGTGGTACCGATCAGCCAGCTGGCAATGCCGTCAACCGTATCCCACCAGGACTTATTGACCACCATGTGCTCAATCAATCCGGTAAATACCTCATCATTCTTCCTGAGGTATTTATCAAAAAGTTCCAGTCCGCAATATTGCAGCTCCCGTTCTTTCCGGGCCCAGCATTCCTTTATAATATTTTCAAAATCACTTTGCACGGGAAGACCATAAGATTTAATATGGTATTTCTGCAAGTCTCTTCGCATACTGCTCTGTATCCCATAATATTCAAACTGCCCCTTCATGTAGGCCTTCATCTTTTCTGCATAGAATGGATTCCTATGTGTTTCAAAGGCTTCCAGCAGGGGAAGAAGATATTTGTGTGGCATTAAGCGGTAATCAGACGTCGATATTGGCGTATTTGGCGTGGGTTTCGATGAATTCCCTGCGCGGTGGAACTTCATCTCCCATCAGCATGGAGAATATCCTGTCGGCTTCGGCGGCGCTTTCTATGGTAACCTGTCTGAGGGTCCTGGTTCCCGGGTCCATGGTGGTTTCCCACAGCTGCCCGGCATTCATCTCACCAAGCCCCTTGTAGCGCTGCACATGAAGACCGGATTCGCTTCCTTTCCCGAATTCCTTTACAGTCCCAAGGCGCTCCTCTTCACTCCAGCAATAGCGTTCCTGCTTCCCCTTTCTTACCAGGTAAAGTGGTGGTGTGGCTATATACAGGTAGCCTTCCTTGATCAGTTCCTGCATGTACCTGAAAAAGAAGGTCATTATCAATGTAGTGATATGACTTCCATCCACATCAGCATCAGTCATGATGATGATCTTGTGATACCTCAATCCCTCCAGGTTCAGTGCCTTGGTGTCTTCTTCCGTACCTATGGATACACCCAGGGCTATAAAAATGTTCTTGATCTCTTCGTTCTCAAATATTTTATGCTGCATGGCTTTTTCCACATTCAGTATCTTGCCCCTGAGCGGCATGATAGCCTGGAAATGCCTGTCCCGGCCCTGTTTGGCAGTACCCCCGGCAGAATCACCCTCGACCAGGTACAGTTCAGATGCTGCCGGGTCTTTCTCAGCACAATCGGCTAGTTTTCCGGGTAAACCGGAACCGGATAATACATTTTTTCTCTGTACCAGTTCCCTGGCCTTGCGTGCGGCGTGCCTTGCAGTGGCGGCCAGTATCACTTTCTGTACAATAGTGCGGGCATCCTTGGGATTTTCTTCCAGGTAGTTTGACAACAGGTTGCTGACTGCCTGATCTACGGCACCCATCACTTCTGTATTCCCAAGTTTTGTCTTTGTCTGTCCTTCGAACTGCGGTTCCTGTACCTTTACCGAAATAACAGAAGTAAGACCTTCCCTGAAGTCATCTCCGCTGATATCGAACTTCAGTTTTGCCAGCATCCCGGATTTTTCGGCATAGGCTTTCAGGGTACGGGTCAATCCCCTCCTGAAACCGGCAAGATGGGTCCCTCCTTCAATGGTATTGATGTTGTTCACATAGGAATGAATGTTCTCAGTGAAAGAATTATTATACTGAAGAGCAATTTCAACCGGTATCTCGTTCTTCTGTGTCTCAATACATATTATATTTTCAATTATTTTCTCACGATTGGCATCCAGTAGTTCTACAAATTCTTTAAGCCCTTCGTCTGATAAGAAGATCTCGCTCCGGTAGGCTTCTTTATGATCATTTCCGTTCCCGTTGCCATTACCATTTCCATTCTCTTCCATCTCGCGTTGATCGGTTATCGATAATCTGATACCCTTGTTCAGGAAGGAGAGTTCACGCAAGCGGGAAGCCAGGATCTCAAAATTAAATTCTGTGGTGGTAAAAATAGTATCATCGGGTGTAAAAGTGATGACGGTACCTGTTTTTGTTGTTTCGCCGATGGCTTTCACTTCATCGAGTGGTTTCCCTTTTTCATATTCCTGGACATATACTTTTCCGTCCCTGTGTATTTCGGCCCTGAGATTCTTTGACAGCGCATTGGTACATGATACTCCAACCCCGTGTAGTCCGCCGGAGACCTTATAGGATTCCTTATCAAATTTTCCGCCTGCATGCAATGTGGTCATAACCACTTCCAGAGCCGATTTTTGCTCCTTCTCATGAAAATCTATAGGTATACCCCTCCCATCGTCAACAACTGTCAATGAGCCGTCCTCATTTATGGTAAGGTCTATATTACTGCAGTACCCGGCCAGAGCCTCATCTATAGAGTTGTCAATTACCTCGTACACAAGGTGGTGTAGTCCCTTGATGCTGATATCGCCAATATACATGGCCGGTCTTTTCCTTACCGCTTCCAGTCCTTCCAGTACCTGTATACTATCAGCTGAATATTCAGTTGATCCATTATTTATTACATTCTTCTTTTCCGGTTCTTCCTGTACTCTGTCTTCTCTCATCTCACTTTATATAATTGATATAATTTTATTACTCGCAACATTCAATAATCCTGCATTTCTAAAGACTCAGTTGTAAATTCAGGGGGTGTTTTTTTTTACCTTGTTTTTTGATTTAAAACAGGTCTGTTCAAAATGAGCCTCACATATTTCCTTCCCAATATCTTTCAGTTCGCAACTTTTTGAATTTCAAGAATTTTTAATCAGATGATAATGTCCGATTTCCAGTATAAAAGTACGAAATTTAATGCAATTTTTCAATACCTCTAAGTGTTAAAATATCTAAATTATTAACAATGAGTTAACATATGTAAGTGGCTGACAGACTGTATTTTACGAATTATTCCGGAATGTCTTCTCCAAAGCCGGTAAAAAAGTCGATAAAAAGCCTGGAGAATGGCAGTGGAAATGCTGTTTGAATTGGGTTGAAATGCTGGCAAAAAGATCACACTGCCTGCTAAAGGGAATAGGTAAATCCGGCCATCAGATTAAACTTCATGGTCGGGTACTGGTAGTACATAAAATTTTCTGAACCCAGGATGTGGTTCAGCCTCAAAAAGACCGACAGGATGTCTGTATACCTGTATTCCATCCCGATATTGAAATCAAGGGTGCCTGCGATTGGATAGGGATCTTCAGCAGTACTGAAGCTACGGGCATATTGCTGGCCTGTATAAAATATATCCAGGTTGGCAAGGATCTTATTTCTCAGGTTATACCGGCATGAAAATGTAAGATCATAGAGCGGTCTATGCCAGGGATGTAATTCATTATCAAGATTGTACTTGTAAATATTCTGGTTTACATGGAACCAGAGTTTTTCAGAGTACCGGTAGCTGAGTTCCCCGTAAACCCTGAATGCTTCATAATCATCCTGTACGGCTGTCATGTGGTTTTTCAGGATTGGCACCGAGTCATTTACATAGAAATACATATCATCAACCAGAGAGTAATCAAAGCTGGCATCATAAGAGATCTTTGATGTCAAGCTTCCTTTCAGTCCCCCTGTTACAATAAACTTGTGGCTGGTACTTTTAAGGCGTATTCCCGGACGAACATACGGATTCTCCGCGATGATCCTGTTCATATCATTCTCCTGCAGGTATCCGTTTATACCAAGGTATACCCCGAGTATCTTGTCCACTACTGAAATGTCCAGGCGGGCCACAGGATAAATGTGCATGCTAAGCTCCCCGTATATTTCAGGGACAATCTTTACACCGATAAGGTAGGTGTATTCTCCTGTTTTCCTTGCTAACCAGGGATTCAGCCTGATGATGCTGAGGCTGGGAGTAACAATTGTTCCGCTGCTGATAAAATGCTGAAAACCGGCATTCAGGCCTATTGTTTGTTTGTTGATGTATTTGACAAAATCACCGGACAAACTGATAGCATGCTGCGAAATATTGAATTTATCCTGGATATAATTATAGTTTATTCGGGTATCATAGATCAGATCGGTTGTATCATCGTGGGTGGCTTTATACCTGATCTCTGCTCCGGTGGTAAAGTAATTCTGCTGAATATCGTCATATGGGATTACTAGTGATGAATCAGGGGGGGGAGGGGGTATACCATAATAATTGATACCCAGGTAACCAGCCCTGATATTCCCCGAGAGGTTCGAATTCCTGTACATTTTTTTCCCGTATATCCTGACTGTATTGTCACTATACCCCGGTTTGATCTTGGTATCCTTATCGAGTTTCAATTTCCCGTTAATGGAATTATGTTTCAGATAAATACCCATGGATTGATCCCGGGCACGCAGGCTGCTTACATTCAGTTCTGCGAGGGGTGTTATATAATTCCCGAATCCCAGTTTCAGGTAGCTTTTTGTAAGCTTTGACAGGGGCTGAGCGACAATGCTGGCTGCATTGATGGGTTCTATATTAAATCCGGTCTCATATTTTTTCGGATGGATGGCATAAACGAAATCAGGGCTTATCTCAAGCGAATCACTCACTTCAGGAAGCACATTGATCTTAAAAGCATCTGATAGGCTGGGCTGGTATGGTTTCACAACCACGATCTCCTTTTTGATATCCTGCTGTGCGTGCAGATCCTCCATCCCATTACCCAGCAACAGCAGGCCGGCTGACATGTAAATTAATCTCCTGAGCAGACTCTTACAGTTCCTCATTCAGACCCCCTTCCTTCTTTTCCTCATCCAGGTTAAGTTCTATATCTTCCTGCCTGGGACGTTCCTCGCTTTGCTCCGCCCTTTTTAATATCTCAGCTTTTTTTCTCAATGCCAGGTCAAGGATCCCGTCATCTGTCTTCTTGTAATAATCAATTATAGACTCAAGGGTGGCAGATGCCTGGAAATCGTCATCAAGGGCCAGGTATACGTCAGACAGCAGGATAAACGCCTTGGCCATCCAGTACTGATGCGGACTGTTTTGATCGGCAAAATCGAAAACTTCATCTTCTGCTTTTTCATACTCCTTCCTGATGTAGTGTATCTCGGCCACCCTGTATTTGGATTCGGCCCCCTCCATACTTTTCACTTCATGAGCGACCCTGGCATATTCCTCCCGGGCCAACACAAACCGGGCCTGTTCGTAGTATGAGCTTGCAATTTTATACCTTGCTTCCCTTTCAATTTCCTCGGAGAGCTTATCATCCTTTAACACTTCCCTGGCAGCCTCGATAGTCTTTTCAAATTCCTCCAGCAGGAAATAACAACGCATGATATAAAGCCTGGCTTCTGCCCTGTTCGACTCGACTTCGGCAATTTTAGCCAAAGCAAGGTAATTCAAAAGGGCAGCCGGGTAATCCTTTAAATACTTGTAGTTTATCCGGGAAGCAGAAAGCAAGGCAGGTTCGGTAAACGGGCTGAGGGATTGCGAAGCGATATAGTTGTAACTCGCAAGTGCTTCTTTCAGTTCAAGAGCTTTCACATGGCATTCGGCCCTATAAAAATGGGCATTTACCAGGAATTTCCCGTTTTCAAAATTTCGTATATAATTGGCAAAATTCTTTTTGGATTTTTCGCAATCACCCTGCAGGTAATTGTTTTCGGCTGCTGTGTATGTAAGAGAATCCTTTTCTGCTTCAGAAATACCCACCGGCTTACCCAGGCTCTCCAAATATTCGACATACTCATTCACCTGATTTTCATCCATATACACATTCCTGATAGCCAGCAGTGCATTATCTGCCTCGGCTGTGCCGGGAAAGTCAGCTACAACTCTTTTATAAAGTTTCAGTGCCTCATCACTCCGGTTCTGGTTATAGCTGATCAGCCCAAGCTCAACAAGAGATTTCCTGACATAACTGCTGTTAGGGAATTCATCAATTATCCTTCTGTAATATGGCATTGAATTCGCCTCTTCCTTCAGGATAAAATGACTCCTGCCTATTTCAAAAAGAGCATCGGCCATATAGGACGACTGTGGAAAGGAACTTAAAATTACTTTCAGGGTGGCAATCTTGTTCCTGTGGTTAGCTGAAATTCCCTGAGATATCCCTTTCTGATACAGCGCGTAATCAACATCCAGGCTTCCCAACTCAATGGCCTGGTCATAATAGCCTATTGCCTGGCTGTATTTTGAATCCATGTAATACAGGTCTCCGATACGGTTATATGCATCTCCAAGCATCCTGGAAGACTTGCTCCTGTCCAGGTCAATAAATTTTCTGAACCAGCTGAGCGCTTGCCTGTTATCCCCCATTTTGAACCAACAGTATGCAATATTGTAATGGCAAGTATTATAGACATTCAGTTCAAAAGCCCCTTCGCTTGCCATGAAGTTGTTATAGAATTCTATGGCCTTTTCATATTCCTCCTGCCTGTAATAAGTTTCCCCTTTCCAGTAATAACACAGTGCTTTTAAACCTAAATCATACTTATCATATTCCAGTGATTTGTCGAACTTTTCAAGTGCTTCCTCAAAACGGAGATTATTAAATAGTTCGAGTCCTCTGAAAAAAGCCACCCGCTGGTAGGCTTTATCAATATTCTGGTCCTTTCTCTTGATCTTTTCAAGGGATGAGAGGGCTGCCATATAATTTTTTGTATTCATGTAAGCCAGCACCAGGTAATTGTATGCTTCATCAGTACGGTCAGATGCAGGATATAGTTCAATGTATCTCTCGAATGCCCCAATGACTTCATTGAATGGCGAATAGGACAATTCATATGCCACTACGGCCTGGTTAAAAAGAGCATCCTGTTTGATCTGCTGGTTAAAATCCATACCGGCTGCAGCAGCAAAGGCCTGCCTTGCAAGCATTTTCTCATCCAGCTTCAGGTAGCAATCTCCCAGGTGATATAAGGCACTCTGTGCCAATTCATTATTTTGCAGGCTTATATCCCTGAAATAATCCCTGGCCTGGACATACTCCCCTGTCATATAATATGAAAAACCAAGCTGGTATTTATCCTGAGGACTGGTATAGGATGACTCACCATGGTATTTATTCAGATACGATATGGCTTCTGTGAAATTGTCAGTATAGTAATATGCTTCCCCGATTATACGTGCCATCTCTGCATATCTCTTTTCCGATATTGATTCAAGATACTGCGGCGCATATTCCACCAGTTCGTCCCACTTTTTCTGGAGGTAGTAAAGATGGGTAATATAATACGGGACAAGGACACGGAAGGTCTCATCATCCTGAAGCCTCAGGAAACCCTGCAGTGCCGTTTCATAGTTCTCCTCTTCATATGCAATATGGGAATAATAGTAAAGGGCCGGACCGGTGTATTTTGTATCATTTTCGGTAATCTCACTCAGGGTGACCCGGGCCTCCTCGTACATAGACTGCTGGAAATAGCTGTAACCAAGCTTGAAATAATATTCAGCCTGGGCCTCCCCTGAAAGACCATGTTTGTCGAGTTTCGTGAACCATTTGATGGCATTGGCGTACCGTTTCTTTTCATAGGCATACCTTCCCATCTCAAAGTATGCACTTTCAATATTCCGGCTTTCAGGATAATTCGAGATAAAACTGATCATCAGGTACTCTGCATCATAGTTAAACAGACGCATCGCACAAAGTGCATGCATATAACTGGCTTCCTTTACCAGTTCATAGCCGGCAGCTTCCCCTTCCTCAATATACCCTGATAAAACCTCCTGTGCTGCAGCATACTTCTCTTTATCAAAAAGATCCTTACCCCTGTAGAATGCCTGATCATGGAAAGTATTGACAGTGGTCATCTGGGAGAGGACACCGGGGGCATTAAACAGCATGAATGTCCACAGTGCCAGGGGAAATATTCTACCTATATTAATACACACCCTCATTGTAATCGCGCTAAAGATTCTTGCTGATTGAGCATGCAATTTTTAGCAAATCCTCAGTTAATACAGTATTTAACGGATTTAAAAGTAGTTTATTTTTCAATCCGGTACATGTGAATATATTAACAGCTTATAAACAAGCTGAAGAATGTAAATAATACCTGAAAACTGGCTGTATTTAATAATTAATGTAGATTTTCCTTAAATTATTCAATAGCTTTATTCTTTAATATTGGTACATCTTGGTCATTATACCAGGCAGCCACAAATCAGCTATACGTTCAGAACTCAGCTTTAATATTATTTAAACCCAACAAACAGAAAAGTCATGAATACAAATTCAAACCGGAGAAATTTCATAAAAAAGGCAGCTGTTTTAACCGGAGCTGTAAGTATGGCAGGTAATTCTGTTCTCGCATTGTCAAATAGAATAAACAGCGTGCAGAATACGCTCCCAAAATGGAAAGGATTCAACCTGCTTGACTTCTTTTCCCCAACTCCAGACAGAGCTCGCAGAGGAACTTCTGAAGAAGATTTCAAGTGGATGTCGGACTGGGGTTTTGATTTTGTAAGAATCCCTATGG
>CAZILN010000008.1:0-5309 GCA_964540005.1 uncultured Bacteroidaceae bacterium
TCCGGATAACGAATTTATACGGTTTCCTTGGCATTAATGACATAGGTTACTGGGCAAGCATCATTTTCAGCATTTTTGTCTTTATAGTTATAATGAACGGCTTCAATCTTATTGATGGGATTGATGGACTGGCAGCGGGTGTGGGCATAATAACCTCACTGAGTTTTGGAATTATGTTCTATCTGGAGAAACAGTATCCCTATGCACTGCTTGCCGCAGGTTTAATGGGTTCACTTATCTCATTTTTCTGGTTCAATGTTTTTGGCCTCAGAAAAAAGATATTCATGGGTGATTCGGGCTCCCTGATCCTGGGTTTAATGCAGGCCATACTGGTAATCAAGATCATTTCATATGAGAAAGGTGCCTCCACTGATTTTTATTACGGGGCCACACCTGCAATAGCCATAGGAATTCTGATTGTTCCATTGTACGATACCCTGAGAGTTTTTACTTTGCGCATCTTCAGAGGGCACTCTCCTTTTAAGGCTGACAACCTGCATGTTCATCACCGGTTAATCGATCTGGGCCTGAGCCATATTCAGGCTACCGGTTCCATTCTGATCGCTAATATTCTAATCATTGCCATTGCTTTTATACTCAATAACCTGGGAGTATTAAAACTAACTGCAGTAGTCCTTTCCCTTGCGACAGTATTGTCCCTGGTCCCTGTTCTGCTTTTCAGACACAAAAAGAAGAAAGAACTGGAGACCCTTCCTGATTAGCTGGCTGCCTCATTCATCTCCCTTAGAAATATCTCTGCTGTCTCCTTAATTGACTGTTCCACTGCTTTGAATCGTATCCCGGTTGCGGCTATGGCTTTGGCATTAGAAAAGTACGCCTGGGCAGAACCTGCCCGTACAACTTCCCTGGAAATCAACCTTTTAGTCCGGAAAATCCGGGATCTGAGCCAATCAAGCCTCCAGGCCAGTCCGATCAGGAACTTTGTAGCATGTTTGCTGGGTGGATTTTTGTCCAGGGCACGTGCAACTAAAATGAAGACCTCTTTATATGAAAGGTTCTCAGAAGAAACGATAAACCTCTCACCTTCATAGTTCTCTTTCATAAGACTGATCATTACTTTTATGACATCATGTATATCTACATATCCCGTTATCCCGGTCGTATAATATTTCATCCCCTTCCAGATCTGCTGGAACAGGTTTGAACTGCTTCGGGTCCAGTCCCCCGGACCGATAATTATTGAGGGATTAACAATGACTGCATGTAGGCCTTCTGCTATACCTCTCCATACTTCCATCTCAGATTTAAACTTACTGATGGAATAAATGGTGCGGTGTTTCCCCCATGACCAAATATATGCCTCATCTGCCAATACACCATTCGGTGCTGAGCCTATTGCTGCTGTTGAGCTTATATAACAGAGTTTTTCAATATTATTTTCAAGACAGATGTTGACTATATTTGCTGTGCCACAAACATTATTCCTGATAATAATGGCTTTGTCAGCCGGATCAAAGGAGACAATGGCGGCCGTATGATATACCTGCTTAACCTTATTAAAAGCTTCGCGGAGATCTACTTCATCCAGTAAATCCGCTTTAAACCATTCTATTTTATTGAAGCATGCATCCGGATCGCCGGTATAGTAGGAAAAGATTTTCCTGACCATCTGCAGCCTCTCTTCAGTTCGATAGAGTGCTCTAAGTTTATTATTTTCCTGGCTTAGTGCAAATAGCAGATGAGCCCCTACCAGTCCGGTCCCTCCTGTTACAAGTATCATTCTTTAAGATGATGGTAATTGAAGTGACGAATATAACAAAACTACACAGAAGTATGAAGATTCCAGGTTCGCAGATTCCAGGTTCGCAGATTCCAGGTTAGAAGGTTCCAAAGCTTCGGTGATATTTATCTGTCCTGGCAGCCCCTGTTACCAGAAGAGAATATCAAATATCATGAAGGTATGAGTTTATTTCATCTCTCAGATCCTTTATTTCCCTGAGTATATTTTCAAAATCATTCCAGCATTCCGGAATATCAATGCTTTTTAAATCAAATTCAACCCTGTCCAGATACAGGAGAGCCCTGTACAAATGATTCGTTTTTGATGACTTTTTACTGGTCATCCCGGATTGATAAATACATACAATCATAGAATAAATATTTTCCCTGATCTTCAGGCAATCTTTAAATTGATTCTGATCATGCAGCAAGTTCAATCCGGAGTTGAGCCTGACTGTTTCGTGAAGGACACTGTGCATTTTTGTAAGAGTTTTTGGGTTACTTATCCTTAATCCACAATTATCCTATTTATCATTCAGTTAAAGCAACCAGAATGTCTCTATGCGTGTATCTGGCTTACATTATGTGAGTTATAAAAAAAGACATTATGTTACTGTCTTTGCAGTTTCAGCGTATTATTTCTAATTTCGCAGGATACCGAATTATGCATTTAAATCGAATCATATGTTTTCAGGAATTGTAGAAGAAACAGCAATAGTTACCCGGCTTGAACAGGACCAGGAAAATCTTAATATTAGCCTGAGCTGCTCATTTATCAATGAATTGAGCATTGATCAGAGTATCTCACATAATGGTGTCTGTCTAACGGTAGTTAAAAAAACACAGAAAGATTATACTGTGACAGCCATCAAGGAAACACTGTTGAAAACCAACCTGGGAAGTCTTACCACGGGAGATAAAGTTAACCTTGAAAGAAGTGTCAAAGCCGACGGGAGGCTTGACGGTCACATGGTTCAGGGACATGTTGACCTGACAGCCGTTTGTACAAAGGTGGAGGAAGCCGAAGGAAGCTGGTACTACAGCTTTGAATTTGAACCTCTGAATGAAGAACATCTTACAGTTGAAAAAGG
Source organism: uncultured Bacteroidaceae bacterium (assembly GCA_964540005.1). Classification (GTDB taxonomy): domain Bacteria; phylum Bacteroidota; class Bacteroidia; order Bacteroidales; family SM23-62; genus CAZILN01. The sequence continues at coordinate 2,832 of CAZILN010000008.1, forward strand.
TTCGGTATCGGTTAACGGCGTGAGTTTAACCGTGGTTAATTCCAAAAAGAAAAGCTTTCAGGTTGCAATTATACCCTATACCTATGAGGTTACAAATTTTCATGAGTTCAAACCCGGTACCATAGTAAATATTGAATTTGACATTATTGGTAAATACATAGCCAGGATATTAAATGCCCAGCTTGGAAAGTAACACATGTTAACATGAAAACTTCTTCCCCAAGACAACTAGCCATCTTTGTTACACTGATCATTTCAGTAACAAGCTCAATCATGGTAGTAATAGTCAGCCAGATAGAATCTGATGGCTTTCTTCTTCCCTTTGCCGGAACCTTCATAATTATGAGTATTCTTTCGTTTATTATTGTTTATTATACCTTGAATACATTCATTTTTGAAAAGATCAATCCCATTTACAAAACCATTGAGAACATAAGCCTGACAAAGGAAGAACTGCGCAAAAAACTGGAGGGAAAGGATGTAATCCAGGAAGTGAATTCCATGGTAATTAACTGGGCCAGAAATAAAACCAAGGAGATCAAGAAACTTCGGCGCCTTGAAAGATACCGGAAAGAATTCCTCGGTAACGTCAGTCATGAATTGAAAACCCCTATCTTCAATATACAGGGATATGTACTTACCTTGCTTGACGGGGCACTGGACGACCAGGAGATCAACCGCGCATACCTTGAGCGGACTGAGAAAAGTGTCAACCGTATGATCTCTATAATCGAAGATCTTGAATCTATCTCACGCATGGAGACTGGCGAGCTGAAACTCGAATATGAAAGCTTTGAGATTGTTCAGCTGGTTAAGGACATATATGATCTCCAGGAGATAACTTCAGCAAAATATGATATCGAACTTTCATTTGACAGGAAATATGATAAGGGCATCCAGGTGAGAGCAGACAAGGACAGGATTACTGAAGTGCTTAATAACCTGATAGTTAATTCCATTTTCTATGGAAATAAAGGCGGTAAAACAACGGTAAGTTTTGATGAGATGGGTGATGCCATCCTGGTTATCGTCGCTGACAATGGTATTGGAATTAAAGAAGATGAAATACCCAGATTGTTTGAAAGGTTTTACAGAACTGACAAGAGCCGGTCGAGAGACCGGGGCGGTACCGGCCTTGGCTTGTCTATAGTCAAGCATATTATCGAAGCTCATAACCAGACCATTACCGTGAGAAGTACACCCGGTGTCGGTTCATCTTTTTCTTTTACGCTGGCCAAGGCCTGATCTTTTCAAATCCCTGCTGCCACAGGGGGATATCTATGTTAAATAGCAATATTTTTTTAACTTTGTCGCTTCCTTAAAAAGCGGACAGAATATTTATCCTTTCATGGCAAATAAATTTCAGGAATACAAGTCATTAGACCTATCCAAACTGAACAGGGAAGTACTGGATCACTGGCATAAGAATGATACCTTTAAACAGAGCCTTGAGATCCGTAGGAACAATCCTGAATTTATTTTTTATGAAGGCCCGCCCTCAGCCAACGGGACCCCCGGCATCCATCATGTTATGGCCCGGACCATTAAAGATATTTTCTGCCGTTACAAAACACAGAAAGGATACCTGGTAAACAGGAAAGCCGGCTGGGATACCCATGGACTTCCCATTGAACTGGCTGTCGAGCATTCGCTGGGGATAACCAAGGACGATATAGGGAAAAAAATCAGCATCAGGGAGTACAATGATACCTGCAGGAAAGAGGTTATGAAATATACCCAGGAATGGGAAGACCTGACTGAAAAAATGGGCTACTGGATCAATATGGAAGATCCATACATTACCTATGATAACAGGTATATTGAAACTGTATGGTACCTGCTGAACCAGCTTTTTGACAAAGACCTGCTGTACAAGGGATATACCATACAGCCCTATTCTCCTGCTGCCGGAACAGGACTGAGCAGTCATGAGCTGAATCAGCCAGGCTGTTACAGGGACGTGAAAGATACTACTATTGTAGCTTTATTTGAGCTGGAGAAGGATGATCATTCATCATTTTTATTTGATCAAACAGACACCGGAATTTTCATTCTTGCCTGGACCACCACTCCCTGGACACTGCCCTCAAATACTGCCCTGGCAATGGGTAAGAATATTGATTATGTCCTTGTCAGAACATTTAATCCCTATTCCGGAGATCCCATTACCGTTGTCCTGGCCCGGCCCCTGCTCAATGTTTACTTTCCGGAAAAAGATAAGGACCTGGATGCTGATAGCTACAAACCAGGGGATAAAAACATACCTTATAAGATACTGGCTTCCTTCAAGGGAAGCAAATTTGAAATGATATCTTACAAACAGCTGATTGACTGGGTAAAACCAGATGGACTGGCATTCAAAATTCTGCTCGGAGACTTTGTTACCACAGAGGAAGGAACAGGAATTGTACACATCGCTCCAACCTTTGGTGCTGACGACTACCGTATATCACAGCAATATAATATCGCCCCGCTGCT
>CAZILN010000009.1:0-5760 GCA_964540005.1 uncultured Bacteroidaceae bacterium
CTTCTCCGGTTCTTCTGGTAAAATCATAGGGAGAGGCATGAATTCCCTGGATGAAGGGGAAGTAGCTGTATACAAGTCCCCCCGGCTTCAACACCCTCATGATCTCTTCAATAACTGCTTCCGGATGTTCCACGTGCTCCAGGACGGCCACATTGATCACACAATCAAGTGAATCATTCCGGAATGGCAGTTTTTGAATATCGGCAACTATATCGACATTACTGTAGCCTATAAAATCGACATTCATAACAGCCGGAGAAATCCTGGAATTCCCGCTTCCTATATTTATCGCCTTGAGGGATTTCTTTTCTATTTCATTTCTGATCAGATTTTTCAGGGGCCTGTCAATAAATCGCGGGTGGTGAAAAAAGACCGGGCTGATCAGATACACAATAAAGGAATACAAGCGGTGGAAACGCTTAAACATTGTTTTTAAGATATCCAGTCGGTCATGGACCAGGTCTTCGGATCTGTTTTCGAGGAAATTTATCTGCCCGCCGGTCACACTGTAATTCCTGTTGCAGTTCCTGCAAAAAATGTTACTTTCGTCTTCTGTCATCAACTCATCTTTGCAAAAGGGACAGATCAGAAGATCCAGGTCCGGGACCATCGGAAGTTCAGCTTTGGAAGGCATGATTCGTTTATATTTAGGAATTATACGGGAAAAGTATAAAAAAAGTGTATTATCTTAAGGCCTGGTTTTGTGTTTTTTCGTTTCATTAATCTGGATCAATGGAACAAAGTCCTGATTTAATAACAGTTGTCTCAGCGGTTTATGGTTGTGAGGAATCAATCCCCGAACTATATGAAAGGGTCATAGAGGCAGTCCATGAAATAGCTGCTGATTTTGAAATTATCTTTGTTGTCGATGGCAGTCCTGACAGATCCTGGACCGTAGTTATGAACCTGGCGGAAAAGGATAAGAGGGTGAAGGGAGTACTGTTATCCAGGAATTTCGGGCAGCACAAAGCCATAGCAGCCGGACTGGAAAGGGCAACCGGATTATGGATCCTTGTTCTTGATTGTGATCTCCAGGACCAGCCTGAGGAGATCCCCAAGCTGTATAATAAGGCTATGGAAGGCTACGATCTTGTCCTGGGACGCAGGCAGCAAAGGCAGGATACTATCCTTAAAAAACTGTTTTCACATGTCTTCTACCGTTTGCTTGCCTATCTTACCGAAACCAGGCAGGATCCTAAAATAGGCAACTTTGGAATATATCACCGGAAGGTGATCAGGGCGGTATGTGAAATGAAGGACCATATGAGGTATTTCCCTGCAATGGTCAGATGGGTTGGTTTCAACCAGGCGACCGTTGACCTGGAACATGCTCAGAGAAAATACGGTAAAACAAGCTACACTTTCAATAAACTTATGCGTCTCGGCCTGGATGTTATGCTGGCATTTTCTGACAAACCCCTGCGGCTGACGGTTAAAGCCGGCCTGTACATTTCAGTATCCTCCTTCATTATAGCAATTATTACCCTGATCAGGTACCTTTCCGGGGCCATTATCATATCAGGATATACAAGCCTGATCCTGTCAATATGGTTTCTTTCGGGAATGATCATCCTGATCCTCGGTTTTGTAGGCCTTTATATAGGCAAGATATTCGAAAATGTAAAACAGCGGCCCTTATTCATAGTTAAGGAAGAGATTAATTTATGAGTGATATGTTTCGATACCTGGAATGGGATTCCGCTTTTTTTGGTTTCAAAACGGCTGCCTTTACTTCTGGCAGATATACTTTCGATGAACTGGATAAAACCATACGACTAATGAACCAGGGAAATTATACCCTGGCATACCTTTTCGCTGATCCTGATGATAGTGAAACAAATAAAAGTGCAAAGGAACTTGGCGGAGTGCCTGTTGATGAAAAAGTAACCTTCGGGATGGAACTCCTGCACATTCCCGTAGCAGGAATCGGGCCGGAGATCCTGAGTTATCCCCAAGGCCTGCCTGAACCTGCACTGGTAAAGCTGGCGATTGAAAGTGGCGAATATTCCAGGTTCAGAACGGATAAGAGGTTTCCCGAAGGCAGTTTTGAGGAATTATATACCCAGTGGATCACCAATTCCACCACCCACAGGATTGCCACAGAAGTATTTGTATACAGGATTAAAGGGGAGATAAGGGGCATGATCACCCTTGGCATGAAGGACAGGCGGGGCATCATCGGGCTGATTGCCGTTGATGAGGCAGCAAAGGGACATGGCTTAGGTAAAAAGTTGGTAGGGAGCGCAGTGAATTACTGCAGACAAAACTCCCTTGAGGAGCTACAGGTGTTAACCCAACGGGCCAACAGACCGGCCTGCAACTTTTATTCAACACTCGGGTTCCGGATCATCGGTATCAGCAGGGTATATCATTTCTGGATGAAGTAATTTGTGGGAACCATGAAGATTAAATCCTCAGCAGTATTATTGCCCCGGATACTTTATTTCCTTAGTTTTTTACTGAGCGTACTGCTAATATTGATATTCTACAGCCAACAGCAGGGATGGAACCTTAATTACCTCTTTAACTCTGATATCCTGTATTTCCCTAGCCTGTACAAAGACCTGTTCATTGACCAATACCGTCCCGAAGGATGGTATATCCCCGGATCACCGGGGTTTTTCCCCGATATGGCACTGTATTTTATTATAATGGGTCTGGCAGGACCCACAGTAATCTCCTCCTGCCTATACAGCATTGTGCAATTCCTGCTTATCATGCTGCTTTTCAATACCCTTATCAGGATCGTACTGCCAACTGGAAACCTGTATATGCTCACACTGGTAAACAGTTTATTCGGCTTGCTGGTACTGGCAGGCGTTTACGGGGACAGCTACCTGATCACTTTCCATGTCCTTAGCAATACCTACCACCTGGGGGCCTTTGTAAATGCTTTGATTGCCCTTATCTTTTCATTCTGCTATCTCAGGTATAGAAAAGACCTGTACTTCTTCCTATTACTGATTACTATCCTCCTGGCTGTACTTTCAGACAGGCTATTTTTAATACTGTATACCGTCCCCTTTTTACTGGCGCTGGTCCCATGGTTACGCAGGGAGAATCTTGCCCTGACACTGAAGTTTTTCGGGGCGAATATCCTTGTACCACTGCTCGGCATAATTATCCTGCGGCTGATCAGGCTCTATTCCGGCATCCACCTCCACCAGTTGTACTCGGATATTTCTATGCAAAAAATGCTCAGTTCCTTTCAGGTATTGATGCAGCAGATGAAAGGCTATATTTTAAAATGGAACCTGTTTTCTTTTGTCCTCATTGGGAGTTTGATATTTACCACTGGGTTGCTGATCTTTCTGATAGCAGTAAGAAGGGAGTATATTAAATCTTCTGCTATCAGCGGGCAGAGAAGCCTGCACCTGGTCTTTTTAATATTCTCCCTTCTGTTTATGCTGGTTGTGTTCTGGGCACCGGTCCTTCTGGGTGATTACCCTTCCGGAGCCAAGATCCGCTATATAATATTTGTTTTTTACTATGCCATGCTTGTGGCTGTCCCCATATTGTCAATCATCTGGCGACCCGGTCCGGCCCTTAATAAACTGCCTGTATATGCATCTGTCACTCTGGTGACTGTACTGATTTTTCTGGCGGGGATTAAATGCACAGACAGGGATTTCAGCAGAGGGCTGAAGACCTATTTTGGTTTTTATCCGGATGTGGCCAGATGCATGGATGCGATGAAGGAAAAATATCCACTAAAACATGGTGTCTCCCTTTACTGGCAGGCAAAAGGGGGAACCCTGTTCTCACGGGAGGATGTCAGGTTGTATACAGTGTATGATGCCAACCTGGTCCCTTACAAACATGTTTGCAATGAAAACTGGTATTATCCGACAGGCTATGGAAAGTATGATCCCCCTGTTTTCAATTTTATTATATTTCCTGAAGATGAACCGCTCGACCCTCTCTATAAAAGCATGGGTGAACCTATCGCCAGGGAGGTATGGGGGGATTATGTCTTTCTTCTTGTAAGGGATTTTGTTTATTCACGTAGTAATCCGTTTCCAATATTAAAAGACCAATGAATTCAGAGTACAGCATTCCCTTCAACAAACCGTTTCTCACCGGCAGTGAGCTTGATAATATCAGGAAGGCTATCCGCTCAGGCAAGATATCCGGGAATGGGATATTTACCCGGAAATGTCATGATTTTTTCAGGGAGAAATTCATGTTTCCGAAGGTACTGCTGACAACATCCTGCACCCATGCCCTGGAGATGGCTGCCATGCTGATAGACTGTAAACCCGGGGATGAAGTTATTATTCCCTCCTATACCTTTGTTTCAACGGCTAATTCCTTTATTATAAATGGAGCAAAGGTGGTCTTTGCAGACAGCGGGCCCTTGGTCCCGAATCTTGACGTCAGTACCCTGGAGCCGCTGGTTACGCAAAATACCAGGGCGATCATACCTGTGCACTACGGAGGTATCGCCTGTGATATGGATCCAATCATGGAGCTGGCCGGAAGGTATGGACTTTATGTCATAGAGGATGCCGCCCAGGCCATTGATTCATCATACAAGGGGAATTACCTGGGTGGGATAGGCCACCTGGGCGCCTTTTCCTTCCATGAGACAAAGAACATCAACGCCGGGGAAGGGGGTATGCTTGCAGTCAATGAAGCATCCTTCCAGGAGAGGTCAGAGATCATCTGGGAGAAAGGAACCAACAGGTCAGCCTTCTTCAGGGGAGAAGTGGATAAATACAACTGGGTCGATATCGGATCCTCATACCTGCCTTCGGAGATAACTGCTGCATTCTTATACGGACAGCTGGATCATATGGGGGAGATCCAGGAAAAAAGGATCCGCTTGTGGAACCTGTATAATAACAACCTGAGACCTTTGGAGGACAGGGGGATCTTAACACTTCCACATATTCCCCCCTATGCCACCAACAACGGGCATTTATATTATATGGTATTACCTGATCTCAATACCCGCACCGGATTAATCAAGCATCTGAAAAGCAAAGGCATACTTGCGGTATTTCATTACCTCCCCCTTCACCGTTCGCCATTCTTTCAATCCAGGCACGACGGGCGTGATCTGCCCTTGAGTGACAGGTACGGTGATTGCCTGCTGCGCCTGCCAATGTACTTTGAACTGGAGGAATCCCAGGTAGCTTTTATCTGCAAAGAGATATGTGATTTTTTTGGAATCTGATCAGTTACCGGAGATAGGCCAGGTGCAGGAGATCACATCCTTTGCCGTGATCTCTTTGGTGCACAGGAGGATCTGGTCGTCCAGAAAATTCCGGAACTCCCGGACACCCCTCTCAATCAACTTCTTGATAGTCAGTTTTTATCTGATTCTAAACCAAAATGAACCCCCATGCCGTTCCACCCCATTTAAATTGTCATGGTTCCAGATTGGTTCGAGTATTGCACTTAGTTGATTATCCTCAGAAATGAAATAATTAGGCAGGATCACCTCAAGTTTGTCCGGATTACTTAACATAAATATCGCTAAACCATATTGCTCTGAATAAAACCTGTCACACATAAATTGAGGATAATCATATGGCAGATAGATATCATGAATATGAACGATAACACCTTTTTTCAGAAAGGGAAGTATTTCCAGGAAAAAGACCAGCGAATCAGAGTTCGGAAGGATCCTGTGGGAATTATCAATAAATAGAATATCATTTTCCTGTAAGTCAAGTATAAACTCAATATTAATATTTTCAATGGCTTCTCTGACTACATTATCGGATATCTGATCGATTTCGGCTCTTGGTTTCG
>CAZILN010000010.1:0-32039 GCA_964540005.1 uncultured Bacteroidaceae bacterium
AAAAACCTTGGCGGGAAGGATCTTTTTTACGGCTTTCCGTTCCAGGCCTGGTTCTATCTTTTCTTTATAATGTTTATACCATTCTTCCGGAGGGATCTTTCTTTGGGTGGTATAACGGCCCTGTTCATCTACCTCCTTCGCCTCAACGATCTGAAGTATCTGGTCGGGATTTACATATCCGCAACTGCTGCATTCAGCTTCACTGACATCTGCAAACCTGCTCAGTTTTTTAAAATAGATGATAGCATCGATCGGGTTACCTGTATAGATGGGATACCCTCCCTTATCCATTACCCATAGTTTATCAAACATTTTAAAGATATTCGAAGAGGGTTGATGAATATTTGCAATAACCAGTTTACCCTTTACACTCTGGTCCTTCAACAGGCGGATCACATTTTCGGAATCCATGGAGGATAAGCCGGAGGTAGGTTCATCCACAAAAAGGATGGAAGGTTCGCGCATCAGTTCAAGGCCTATATTCAGCCTTTTCCGTTGTCCGCCGCTTATGAACTTATTCAGCGGACTTCCTACCTTCAGGTTCATGGTATCGGTGAGGTTAAAGTCCGTTAGCTGCTGGAAGACAATTTTCTTTATCTGGTTCTCAGTGAGGTCCCCGAAGCAAAGCCTGGCATTATAATACAGGTTTTGGAATACTGTAAGCTCTTCAAAAAGCAGGTCGTCCTGAGGAATGAATCCAATGAAACTCTTCAGCCTGTAACGATCGAAATAGAGGTGATAATTATTGATGGTGATCTTTCCCCTGTCCAGGTGCAGCTGTCCGCTCAAAATGTTCAGCATGGTGGATTTCCCCACACCGCTACCCCCCATAATCCCTATCAGCTGTCCGGATTCCTCGGAAAAATTAAAGTTCTGTATTCCATTATTGGAATTATGGAACCTGAATTCAACGTTCTCTCCATTGATTACTATCCGTATATCGGAATCGGATTGAAGGAACCTGCTGGCAATTTCACTGTAGTAAATAGACCCGCTCTTATGGCAGCGGATGATTGATCCGCTTTCCAGGATATAGAACCTTTCGGGTGCTATTTCCTGTCCCTCCAGTTGCAGGCTTTGGGAGCCCTGGTATTTCAGGACAAAGATATTAATGCTGCTGAAGTGAAGTATAATGATCTTTCCCTGCAGGCCTTCGCGATTCATCCTGTTTGATCTTTTTTGCTCTTTTGGCCGGTTCTGATCTATCCAGTCCCCTTCAAGTTCTTCGATCGAAGATTCCACTTCGTTTTCAATAAACAGGACCAGGTCCTGGTCATATTGCTCATCAGGACAACCCGTAACAAACAATAAGGAGTTTCTTAACTCTGCCTCATTAATATTAAAGGTTTCCGCTACCAGGATAATGAATTCCCTTTCTCTTTCACTGATGAGTTTATCCTCATATGTAAACTCTATCAACCGGAGCAACACTATGATGCGTTCATTCTGGTGCAACTCCTTTCTTATCTGGAGGCAGATCTTTCTGAGTTGTTCTGATTCCTGCTGGGTGAGATTGGGCAGGCTGGCAGCAATATTGAATTCCTGGTCACGATGGTAAAAATCCAGATAATTATCAAACAGGCCCAGGTATTCCTGGGTTGTCTCATCCTTAAGGTGCTGAAGCAGGTAGGCCTGGACTATCTTTCTGCCGGATGTTGAGACACTTTCCCTGGTTACAGTTGCAATAACAGCAAACAGGTGCATCAGTGCATTAAGTATTGATTCACTCATCCGGACTTCAGGTTAATCGATGTATAAAAGTAAAAAAATCAATTAAAAAAGGGGCCGTCTCAAATCAAATTGATTCGGCCCTTTATTACATCTTTTCAAGGATATTAATTCGCCGCTGCATAATTTGCTTCGCAAATGACGCTGAGGCGGCTTCAATTAATCCTGCCAAAATTTGTTCTTTAGAAAATTTTGAAGTGCCGTTTTAATTAAAGCAAGTGAAAGGGAAAAAAGAAAGGGACTGCCTACTTTTGAGACAGCCCCTTTAATGTTTCGTGCAGAACTGACCTGTATTTATGAGACAATTCCGTTTCTGAGTGCTTCAGCTATTGTAACAAGCTCTTCCAGTTGTTCACTGTTTAAGATATCACCGGCAGCTATATAAATTTCCTTGATTTTCTGGAGCTCGGTTAAAAGTTCATTGATCATAACATTCTCTTTTACCGGTTCCATTATTTCAAGGAGTTTAGTCAGTGATGGATCCTGGCTGGCAATGATCTTTAAAAGCTCCTGATTGTTCTGGCTGGTTATGGTGATCTGGGAGGTGATGTATATGGCTTCGATCCAGCTTCCGGCCATTACCAGGACAGAAAGTTCATCCTGGTTGTTTTCCTTCAGGTGCCGGTATGTATCGTAAAAAGAATCAGAAATAATAGCTATCAGGCTGTCTACAATATCTATATTATTTTCAACCCTTTCAACCAGGACCCTGTTAAATCCGCTGGAGATCTGCAGTTCATCGATCAGCCGTGAAGAAGCCTGCAGGTATTGCATGGTTTCCTGGCTCTGGTTATAGGTAGCCGCATAGCTGAGATCGGCACCATAGACGCCCAGGTTGAGTGCCTTGCTCTGCTGGGTAATGTACTTGTCCACATTTTCAGCCTGGTTACTCATATCAAAAATATAACCTGCACCTGCTTCTATAAGGAGGGTGGTGACTTCAAAGGCTGTTGGAAGAGGATATTCACTGACATCCCTGATGGCATAGTCCTTACTTAATTCACTTTCATCAACATTTAGATCACCGGATGCCCCACGGTCTGTTTTACCTTTACAGGCCGAAAAAAGTATGACAATGGATAGCAGGATAGTGGCAGGTAAGGTGTGAACTGATCTGATGGTTTTCATATGAATCCTTGTGTTAATTGATTTTAATTTTGATAATGTCCCCAAAAATATAAAATATATTCGTTTGTGATAATGCTGAGTGATTATTTTATACAATATTAAATCGTGTAAAACATATATCTTTATCGATATTCTTAGTATTATTCTTGTCAATAAATAATTATTATACGATGTTTACCAGACGTAGCTTCCTTCATTCATCTTTCTTAGGCACATTCGGATTGACGCTCAGTCCGGGATCACTGAACATACATACCGGAAAACATAAGGCTGTTGAAGCAAAAATGAATGACTTTCCCATAGTTGTGTCCACCTGGCCGCATGGCCTGGATGCCAATAAGGCAGCGCTGGAGGTGCTCTCATCAGGGGGGACCTCCCTGGACGCGGTGGAAAAAGGGGTTATGGTTTCGGAAGCAGATCCCCTGATCACCAGCGTAGGTTACGGGGGATTCCCGGATGCAGAAGGGAATGTGACCCTGGATGCCTGCATCATGGATGATAAGAGCAATTGCGGATCTGTCGCATACCTTCAGCATATCATGCATCCCATATCAGTGGCCAGGCTGGTCATGGAGAAAACACCCCACGTGATGCTTGCCGGTCAGGGTGCCCTGGAATTTGCCATGGAGCATGGATTCACCCGGGAGGACCTGCTGACCGACCAGGCCAGGCTGGCATGGGAGACGTGGAAATCAGGCCGTGAGGAGGCTAAAGAACCCTGGGAGGATCATGATACTATCGGGATGCTTGCCATTGACAGCAAGGGCATGCTGGCAGGTGCCTGTACCACCAGTGGTCTGGCTTTTAAGAAACCGGGAAGGGTAGGGGATTCTCCAATTATCGGAGCCGGACTTTTTGTTGACAATGAGGTAGGGGGGGCCGTGGCTACCGGGACCGGTGAACTGGTGATGAAAACACTGGGTACCCACCTGGTGGTAGAATTAATGCGAAGCGGGATGGATCCGGGAAAAGCCTGCAGGGAGGCGATAAAGAGGGTCATTCAGAAATGCTCTCCTGCAGCAGAACACCAGGTAGGTTATCTTGCTCTTTCCAGCTCGGGTGAGATCGGTGCCTGCTCCATTCTTCCGGGATTCAGTTATGCTGCCGGGGTGGGACAGGAAAATTATATGCATTGGAGTGATTTTGTTGAAAAGGAAGATTAAGTATGAGGAAGCTTATCCTCATATTCCAGTTACTGGTTATTATCAGGATTGGCCATGCTCAGGATGTAGAAGGATTCCTCTTTTCAGGCGGGGACGGTTTGTTAATAGAAGAGGTTCTCATCCGTGACAGAGACAGGGTGCACTGTGAGGGACCCCTCGATTTTTTCTCGTTTCGTATCGGTGACAGCCTCATCCTGGCATCTGAAGCCAGCCTTATTCATGAGAATGATCAGTACATCCTGAGGTACCCGGACCTTCTGAGGGTGCAGGTGAGTGAGAATGAGATGTTCACCGGCGCCACCTATTCACTGGAGTTTACCAATATAAGTCCGGATACACTCATTCTTGAAAATGTGGTTCCCTTCGGGGAGAAACAGGGGCATGTGTATATAACAGCCTCCGGTCCACCGGCACTCGCAAGGGCCCATCTTTTCAGACCGGGGAAGGTTCCCCTGAGCATCATCCTTCCTGATAATGCCTGGGAAATGGGCTACGGGTCCTTTGCTGACCAAGGGATCTCAATCTGTGCTATAGCGCGCCGTATATCCACTGAAGCTTGCATAATAAGGCGTTATTCCACCATCATCCCGCCCGGCAGATCCGTAATTTATGAATTATTTGCTGATGCTTACCAGGGTCTCTGGCAGAATGGCCTGAAGCTGATGTTTCACGACAGGTACCTTTATGATCTCGTAAGCTTCGACGACCAACTCTATGAGAGAACGGACCTCGGCTGGATTAAGGATGCCTGGATCATCTCCCTTTTGTATGCCTGGGACCACTCACTGTATGATCAAGTGACAAAGTCATACCGGACCACTGAATACCTTGACAGGGGAACAGCCCTGCTGGGAGGATATGATGTGCTCGGCATCTGGCCCACCTGGCCGAGGCTGGGTGTGGATGAGAGGAACCAGTGGGATCTTTACCGCGACCTGCCCGGTGGTTTGCAGTCCCTGCGCAGGATCAGCGATGAACTGCATTCACGTCATGCACGTATGTTTATTGCCTACAATCCATGGGATAAAAGCACCAGGGATGAAGATCACATGTCAGGTATGGCAGGCATTATTAAGGCTACAGATGCGGACGGTGTGATCCTTGACACCAGGGGCGGATCCAGCGCTGAGCTCCAGGAAGCGGCAGACAGGGTTAAGGAGGGGGTAGTAATGTACAGCGAAGGAATGGCAGTCACCTCAGATATGCCCGGGATCATTTCAGGAAGGGTCCATAATGCTATTTTCCTGCAACCTGTGCTGAACATGAACCGGGTGATCAAACCTGATTTTTCCGTTTTCAGGGTATGCCACATCATTGAGGGAAAGTTGCATCGTGAAGCAGCAATCTCTTTGTTTAACGGAATTGGTACGGAAATCATAAGCTTCGGTCCGGGCCGGCCATCCTGGATGGACGGTGAGCTGGAATACCTTGGTAAGACCAGCAGGATACTCCGGGAAAATTCTGCCATTTTTAAAAATACCGGCTGGACACCCCTTGTCGCAACACACCGGGATAGTATATGGGTAAATTGCTGGCAGGATGAGAGCAAAAGGCTGTATACGGTTTTCAGCCTGATACCTGAGGGGTATAAAGGAGCGCTCATACCCTGTGATCCCGCGCCGGATAAGCATTTTATCAGCCTCTGGCATCATACCGAATTGAAGGCAGAACAGGTACAGACAGGCTGGTACCTGCCTGTTGAAACTGCTGCATTCAACCATGCATGGCTGGGGACCCGGCAGGAAGGGGCTGTTGATTGTGTAGCTGAATTCATCCGGCTGCTGGATGCCTGCCGGATGGGAGACAGCCTCAGGCTGCAGGCATCGGAGGGCGACAGGATATGCATATGGAAGGGGGACCCTTCCTATAAGAAGGAAGCATATGAAGTGGCATCAGGGATACATGCATTGAAAATTACAGAATTATTCGGCGGGTATGAAGGAAAGATTGTCGTACAACTGTTCCGGGGTGAGGAGATCCTCGACGAAAGGATACCGGAGCATGAAGCAGGCAAACCCTGGCTCGCCTCTGTAAGGGGCTGGACAGAATTTGCGGACCGGGTGCCTGAAGATATGGTACTGGTTACCGGGATGAAAATACTTATGGATGTAAGTAATCCGGACCAGTTCATACCTTATCCGGATTATGACCGGAACAATAACGTCCGGCTGGAACCTTTCCTGATGGACAGGTTTCCCGTTACCAACAAGCAGTTTTATGATTTTTTACAGGACAGCAGGTATATGCCTGCCGATACTACTAACTTCCTGAGGCATTGGGTGAATGGTAGCTATATGCCCGGTCAGGAAAACCAGCCTGTGGTTTACATAGATCACTCAGATGCCATGGTGTATGCTGCCTGGGCCGGGAAAAGACTGCCTTCGGAAGCCGAATGGCAACTGGCTGCACAGGGTGTGGACGGAAGGAAGTGGCCCTGGGGAGATCAGATGGATCAGGGCAGGTGCAATCCCGGGGGAATAGGACTGACGGATGTTGATGCATACGCCCGGGGCAGCAGTCCATATGGCGTCCGGGATCTTGTCGGCAATGCATGGCAACTTACAGATGATGTATATGAGAACGGAAGTTATACCTTTGTCATCATAAGGGGAGGCTCATATTTCGATCCGGATTCGAGCCGGTGGTATGTTAAGGGAGGTCCGCAACCACTGGACCGGACACAGATGCTGCTCCTTATGTCGCCGGGCTATAACCGTTGTTCGACAGTGGGATTCAGATGTGTGAAAGATATTATAACTAAATAAAATAGTACGCAATAACATACATACGATCAGAGGGTCATTCCTGCTATTACTGATATTGTTTCCGCTCATGATGGGTGTCTTTTCCCAGGAGACTATTGAAATGAAATGTTCAGGTGAACAGGGCTTTGTTCGTGCTCGGACTGATGCATACGTGCGGCATCCTCTTCTTGAGCTGTATGATGTTACCCACTACCTGATAGACCTGGCAGTAAATGATACCAGTACTTATATTGAAGGTTCCGTTTCTGTTACTGCCGAAGTGACAGCTCATGGAATGGACAGCCTGGTGCTGGAACTGTCAGACGAACTTGTGGTGGATTCCCTTCAGATCAATGATGTTGCTGTAACTTCTTATATCCACCGTGACGAATTGCTTATCATACCTGCCAGCCGGAACTTCGATCCTGGTGACTATTTAACAGCCATGGTCTTTTATCATGGATCGCCATCCGGACAGGGGTTTTTATCCGGACTGACAAACAGGACGGATGGCTTATGGAATAAAAATGTTACTTACACCCTGTCCGAATCATTTCATTCTAAAGACTGGTTTCCCTGTAAGCAGGTATTGACCGACAAAGCCGATTCAGCCTGCATCATTGTAACCGTTCCACCCGGACGAATGGCAGGGTCTAACGGTTTGTTATCCGGGATTACCCGGCTTGATGACGGCCGCCTGAAATACAAATGGGTAACCAGGCATGCGATTGCCTATTACCTGCTCTCAATAACCGTGTCGGAATTCCAGGATTACAGCATCTATGCACCCTCTATGACCGGGGGAGATTCCATACTGATCCAGAATTATATATATGCCGACTCGGCCTACCTGGCAGACAACAGTGAGAACATAGACAAAACAGCAGATATGATCTCCCTGCTGTCAAATCTGTATTCGGAATATCCCTTCAGTGATGAGAAATACGGCCATTGTGTGGCACCTATAGGTGGAGGAATGGAACACCAGACAATGACTACCCTCTCGGGCTTTAATTTCAACCTGGTGGCCCATGAACTGGGTCACCAGTGGTTTGGCGATCATGTCACCTGTGCTACCTGGCAGGATATCTGGATCAACGAAGGATTTGCGTCCTATACGGAATATCTTTGCCGGGAATTCCTCATGTCAAAACAGGAAGCTGACAGCTGGATGTCCAGTGCGCATCAAAGGGCATACACAGAACCCCAGGGCAGTATCTTTATACCTGAGGAAGATGCAGATAATGAATTCAGGATATTCAGTTCTGCACTTTCCTATAAGAAGGGGGCAGCCATCATCCATATGCTGCGTCACGAACTGGATAATGATTCGGTTTTCTTCCAGTCCCTCAGGAATTTCCAGACTGTTCACGGCGATGCTGCTGCCACCGGACTGGATTTTAAAGAGATACTGGAAGAGACTTCGGGCAGGGATTTTGACTGGTTTTTTGATCAGTGGTATTTTGGCCAGGGATACCCTGTCTTCACTTTTGTCTGGTGGCAGACAGCCGATAGCCTGACTGTATACAGTGTACAGACCGGTTCATCGCAGGCCACTCCTTTCTTCAGGACAAAACTGGAATTCCGGGTAATGTTAGCGGACGGGAGGGACACCCTGCTGACAATAGATCAGACTTCTGCCGAGCAATATCTTCAGTTTTCGCTCAATGAAATGGTGGAGAATGTATTCCCCGACCCGATGAACTGGCTGCTTGAGAAATCTACCATTACCAGGAAACTGCCGGAGGATTATGTTAGTATCAATCCCAATCCCTTCAACGATCAGATCCTGATGGAATTCCAGACCGGGACCAGTGAAAGGCTGATCATGATCACAGACTTACTGGGAAAGAGGCACTGGCATCTGTCCACCCAAAGCACCAGGGTAAAGATTCCCACCTCAGATTTGAACCAGGGAATTTATATGATCACTATCCGGGAGGCCAATGAAACTTACTCGACCAAAATGCTAAAAAACTAGCCGAACCTGTAATCTGTAATCTGTAATCTGTTATCCTTTAACTTTTACCTGTATGGTTTTCAGGTCTTCCAGCCTGGATGATCCTCCTGTAAAAATGGTGAAAGTCCCGGGTTCTACGGTATATTCCAGTTTCTCCAGGTCGTAGAAGGACAATTCTTCCGGCGAGATGGTGAAGCTGACGGTTTTTGATTCACCCGGTTCAAGGTAGATGCGTGTAAAGGCCTTCAGTTCACGCAACGGCCTGGTTTCGGAGGATTCATCATCCCTGATGTACATCTGGACCACCTCTTCTCCGGCCATCTGGCCTGCATTCCTTACCTCAACTGAAAGGCTAAAGGATTCACCGGCCTTTATTTCATTTTTATCCAGTACAGGGTCACCGTATGAAAACTCGGTATAACTCAGTCCGTACCCAAAAGGCCATAGGGGCTCCCCTTCGAAATACCTGTAAGTCCGGCCAGCCATGTTATAATCATCAAAAGGAGGTAGGTCACCGACAGATTTATAGAAAGTAACGGGCAGCCTGCCGGCCGGATTGTAATCACCGAAAATAACGTCTGCAATGGCCGTTCCAGCCGCCTGGCCCCCATACCAGGCTTCAATAATTGCAGGTACGTTCTCCTGTTCCCAGTTAAGGCTTAGGGCGCTTCCACTGAGGATCACCAGGACTACCGGCTTTCCGCTGGCCATTACTTTTTTGATCAGATCCTGCTGGATTTCAGGAAGATCCAGTGTCTCCCTGTCCCCGCCTGAAAATCCCTTCACTGCGACGCGCATTTCTTCGCCTTCAAGCCTGGGAGATAAGCCCATAAACATGATCACCCTCTCGGCTTCTTCTACCGCCTGCATGGCATGCTGCTCGAGATCAGCAACCGGCGGGGTCCATAATAACTTCATGCTGGCATCGCCATGTGTTTCACCGTACTGGACACTGATCTTATACGGCTTTCCTTTCTTCAGCTCAACAAATTCATATCTTTTATTGTAATGGTGTATGGACCAGAACCTGACCAGTGGGGAATCATCCAGCTCTATTGAGAAATTATTCAGCCCTTCACCGCCTATTGCATACCGTCCGCTTGTAGGGGGTATCAGGTATCCTTCCCATATGACCCCGAAATTGTCATCGTCAAGATCTTGCATGGGTGCCTGGTCCCACCAGTAAAAATCCACTGCTGGATCTGTTTGCTGATGGACGGGTTCACCCTCACACCGGCTGTTATCAAAATAACTTGCCTGCAAACCCCTTGCAGATAATTCCTTATCTACATAGAGGACTGAACCCGGGATGACCTCAAGAGTAGGCAGGTTTTCAGCATGCTCACAACCCATGGCATAAATAACATTCTCCCCTCCGACCTTATCGATTATTCCCTGCAGGGGAGTTACCGGGGCAACAGGGATGCCATTATAGTTGGCATTCAGTACTTCAACATCATTTGAATTGGGCCCGATTACTGCTATTTTTCCTGCATCCTTTTTTAATGGGAGGATCCCGTCATTTTTCAGCAGTACTATTGATTTCCTTGCTGTCTCCAGGGCCAGTTCGCGGTGCTTCTGGCAGTCCACCACATCATACCCGAGTTCTGACCAGGGTACCAGTTCCTGTGGATCGAACATGCCCAGTTTCATACGTGCCATCATTAGCCTTTTAACCGATACATCGATTTCTTCCTCGGTAATGATCCCTGCTTTAACTGCCTGGACCAAAGCAGGATACTCGTACCCGCAATTCAGGTCAGTACCGGATACTACCCCCAGGGCACTGGCATCAGCACTTGAATCGGAAACGAAATGCCCTGTATAGAAATCACGTATGGCGCCGCAATCCGATACCACGTATCCCTCAAATCCCAATTCATTGCGGAGAAGATCCATCAGCAGGGCACTGCTCCCGCAGCATGCTTTTCCCAGATAACGGTTATAGGCACACATGACCGAATATACATTTGCCTCTTCCACGGCCATTTTAAAGTGAGGCAAGTATGAGTCCCGGAAATCCCGCTCAGAGATTACAGCATCAAAAGAATGCCTGGCGGGTTCCGGACCACTGTGGACAATATAATGTTTTGCAGTAGCAACTGATTTCAGGTACTTTGGATGGTCACCCTGCAGACCTTTGATGAAGGCGACTGCCATTTTTCCGGTATGATAGGGATCCTCCCCGTAGGTCTCCATACCGCGTCCCCACCTTGGATCACGGAACAGGTTAATGTTTGGGGTCCAGTATGTCAGTCCCTGGTAAATACCTCTTTTTTCCTGTTTCTGGAAGCGGTTGAATTTCGCCCTTCCTTCATCTGAAATGGCCGTAGCTACCCGGAACATATGGTCCTGGTCAAAAGTGGCAGCCATACCGATGGCCTGGGGAAATACGGTTGCCTTTCCCATTCTGGCCACACCGTGCAGGCATTCATTCCACCAGTTATACTCGGGTACCTGCAGACTTTCGATGGCGGCTGCTGCATTGGTCATCTGGCTTACCTTCTCCTCCAGGCTCATCCTGGATACCAGGTCATCTACCCTTTCTTCAAAGGACAGGCGGGGATTCTGGTAGGCAGGAGTGTCGGCATAGGGATTGCAGGAAGAAATATATGCCATGATCCCGACAGCTATGATACTTACTATATACTTCATTCTTTAAGATTTATTAATGTTCGTCTGGTTCTGTATCAGGACCTCTGCAATTACTATTCAGGATACCTTGGAATGTATTAATATACTTCAGGCACAAAAGTTTGTTCAGTAATAGGGGGCCTGACATAACCTACCTTGGACAGAGCCGGAAGTTCGATCTTCTCATGTTTGATTTTCTCGTAGGGTATCTTACTGAGAAGGTGGTGTATGCAGTTCAGCCTGGCCGGACGTTTGAAATCAGCATTGACTACGTACCAGGGAGATACCTTTGTGTCGGTATAGGCGAACATTTCATCCTTGGCCTTGGAATATTCCACCCATTTGCTGCGGGCCGTTACATCCATTGGGCTGAATTTCCATCGCCTTGTGGGATCAGCGAGCCGTTCACGGAACCTTTTTTCCTGTTCATCATCACTGACGGAGAACCAGTATTTAATAAGAATAATCCCGGAATGGATCAGAATTTCCTCGAACCTTGGACAGGATCTCAGGAAATCAAAGTATTCTTCTTCAGTACAGAATCCCATTACCCGTTCCACACCGGCCCTGTTATACCAGCTGCGGTCAAACAGTACTATCTCTCCTGCTGCAGGAAGATGGGTAACATATCGTTGAAAGTACCACTGCGATTTTTCCTTTTCAGTAGGTACGCCAAGGGCAATGACGTTGCAGATCCTGGGGTTGAGCAGCTGCGTGATCCTCTTGATCACGCCCCCCTTTCCTGCTGCATCCCTTCCTTCAAAAATAACCACCACCTTCAATCCTTCTGCTTTTACCCATTCATGCATTTCAACCAGCTTGCCCTGGAGCTTGGAAAGCTCCTTAAAGTAGAATTTTTTATCAAGGTCTTTTCTTTCCGAATGTTCATGTTGGTCTATCTGAACTTTCTGTTCCTTGTTGTTACTGTCCTTCTTTTTGTCTTTGTTGCTCATGGCTGGAATTTTCTGATTAATTATTAAAAATACAATTTGTATCAGAAAAAATCCAATAAATTATTGATAATCTGAGAACAGCGCTAAATGGCATCCTGTGTCGCTGCTTCAACCGCTCTGAGCAATGGGGTCATAGCGTGGATCTTGATCAGACCGGATTTGTCTATTCGTGGATCCGTCCGGCTCCATTACCAACTTCAGCAATATAGAATTCAGGGACCAGTCCGGTTTTCACCCTGTATGCATTGCTTACTTCGGCCGTGAAATGATCCAGGGCATCTTTATGGACCAGGCTTACAGTACAGCCGCCAAATCCGGCCCCGGTCATCCGTGAACCTAATACTCCGTCTATTTTACGCGCTTCCCCGACCAGGGTGTCGAGTTCAATTCCGGTTACCTCGTAATCATCCCTGAGGGAGTCATGTGATGCGTTCATAAGCTCTCCGAACAAAGAGAGATCTGCGTTTTTAAGTGCCTTCACTGCATCAACAGCCCTCTGGTTCTCAGAAACAACATGATGGGCTCTTCGCCGGATGGTTTCATCGGGGATCAGGCCTTGCATATCCAGGTATCCTGCAAGATCAAGTTCCCCAAGCAGGCTTATCGGGACAGAACGGGAGAGGTATTCGACTGATTTTTCGCATTCTGACCTGCGTTCATTGTATTTTGAGTCCGTCAGTCCCCTCTTTTTATTGGTATTGCTGATGATAAGCCGGTAATCACCCAGCAGTAATGGAACATGTTCATACTCCAGGCTGGCACAATCCAGCAGTATTGCATGGTCCTTCTTGCCCATCGCGGAAGCAAACTGATCCATAATACCGCAATTCACACCCACAAATTCATTTTCTGCTTTCTGTGATAATTTAATAAGGTCCATCATTTCCAGGTCGAACTGAAGCATATCATTAAGGGCCACGGCTGTTACCATTTCTATACTGGCTGAAGAAGAAAGTCCGGCTCCCCCGGGTACATCGCCCGCGAACAGCATATCCATACCCTCTGCTGTAAGTCCCCTGTTTCTCATCTGGTCGAGTACACCCAGTGGATAATTCACCCACTTGATGTCGTTCTGTGTAAAATCCGCTGCCGGTACCTCGGTGGTCTCAGGATAGTTCTTGGTAGCCAGCCGGAGTAAGGCTGTGTTGTTCCTTCGTATCAGCAGGTAGGTGCCGAAGTGAAGGGCACAGGGAAAGACAAACCCTCCGTTATAATCAGTGTGTTCACCTATCAGGTTTACCCTGCCCGGCGCAAAATACATCCGTAATTCTTCGGTACTCTCACCGTAACTGCCGGTGAATTTTTCTTTAAGAGAAATGAGGTCCATAATGAATTAAATTAGTGATTAGCTGTCAAAAATAATCATATATATTATATACAGATTAATAACAATTGTTTAATTAGCAAAAACTATATTTGCTTTTTCAATCCAAAAATCTGTACCAGATGAAGATCAAAGCATTCCTGATCCCCTTGATATCAGTGCTCATAATTGTACTCCCGCTGATGCGGCATTCGATCATTTCTGCACAGGCAGAACAAAAGAAGATAATGGACCATAGCATCTATGATGACTGGAAAACATTGCAAAATCCGCTCATTTCCAATAACGGTAACTGGGTCTCGTATGAGATCAATCCTGCCCGGGGAGATGGTATGCTCTACCTGTATAACACCGCAGCAGAGGAGTACCAGACTGCCCCCAGGGGCACGCAGGCAGTATTCTCATATGCCGGGGATTTCCTGGCCTATAACATAAAACCTGAGTTCCGGGCAACAAGGGAGGCAAAGAAAAAGAAGAAAAAGAAAGATGCTATGCCAAAGGATTCACTGGGAGTAATCATCACCGATGAAGGATCAGTACTTAAATTTGACCGGGTAAAATCTTTCAGGGTAGCTCCGGAGGGCGGGGACTGGCTGGTGATCCATCATTACAGTAAAAAGGATACCAGTAAGGATGATAGTGTCGAAACAGACAGTGTTAATAATGGGAAACCGAAAAAGCCGGCAGGCAGTGATCTTACCATTTTGCATCCCCTCAGCCGGGAAGTCCATTACGTATCTGATGTAACTGCATATGAGGTATCAGGGAATGGGAAGCTGGTAGCATACATCCGATCAACAGGGGATTCCGTCAGGATCAATCATGTATCCGTCTTTGATACCCGCAGCCGGCAGTTCTTCGACCTGTTTGAAGCGGAAGGAATGCTTGAACACCTGTCCATAAGCGAATCGGGAGAACAACTCGCATTTTTGCACCACAAAGACAGTTCCAGAACAGCCGGGTATAATCTGTATCACTGGTCGCAGTCGTTCGGAGCAGTTAAGACTATTGTCGACTCCCTGTCAGAGGGTATGCCTGAAGGATGGGGTGTCTCAAAGAACGGGAAACTATGGTTCTCCACAGATGAATCAAAATTATTTTTCGGAACGGCACCCATTACCTCTCAGGAAGAAGAGGATTCTTTGCTGGATGAAGAAAAGCCGAAAGTGGATGTCTGGAACTGGAACGACCCCCTTCTGCAGAGCATGCAGAAGGTTCAGTTAAAAGAGGATCAGAAAAGAAATTACCTGGCAGTTTATTCATTCCCGCAGGAAAGGATGTATCAGCTGGGTGATACCCTTATTCAGGATGTCAGGACAATGTTTGAGGGAAATGGTGATTATGCACTTGGACTGGTTGGCGCCCCCTATCATAAACTCATTTCATGGAAATCCGGACGGTACAAAGATGTGTACCTTATAGACCTGTCCAAGGGAAGTAAAACTGAGCTCCTGAAAGCTAAGAATGGTCCTGTTTACCTATCCCCTGCAGGTAAGTATTTACTATGGTATGAAACAGCCGACAGCAACTGGTACTGTCATGATATAGAATCTGAGACACTCACCTGCCTGAGCAGCGATACAGATGTGGCATTTTATTCCGAAACTTTTGACATGCCTATGGACCCTGGTCCATATGGAGTTGCCGGCTGGACTAAAGATGATCACAGTGTCCTGATCTATGACCGCTATGATATCTGGAAATTTGATCCCTCCGGCAGTGCCCTGCCCCTCAATCTCACCAATCACCATGGCCGCAGCAGCCATATTGTCTACAGGTACCAGAAGCTTGATAAAGATATAAATTACATACCTTCTGATGAAGCAATGCTGCTTCACGGGTATAACGAAGACAATAAGCAAACCGGATTTTATTCCGCCAGTCCTCACCTGAAAGACATGCCTTCTGAGCTGATCCAGGGTACTTCATACTTCGAGTCACCTCTTGGGTCACGTGATGGCAGCATGCTTGTTTATCGCCGGGGAACATTTACGGATTATCCTGATCTGTGGATCACCGGGATGGAGTTTAAAAAACACAAGCAGATCTCCCATGCCAATCCTCAGGGCCGGGATTATTTATGGGGAGAACCTCAGCTGGTACACTGGACCTCTTTTAACGGTGATCGGCTTGACGGTATCCTGTATACCCCGGAGGATTTCGATGAGGGGAGAAAATATCCCATGCTGGTGTATTTTTATGAACGAAGCTCAGGCAGGATGTACAGGCACTCTGTACCGGCGCCCAGCCGGTCGACTATAAATATCCCGTATTGCGTGAGTAATGGATATGTAGTCTTTGTACCTGATATAGTTTATAAAGAAGGTTACCCCGGTCAGGGTGCTTACGATGCCGTAGTGAGCGGATCCATGGCAATGTGCCGGCAATTTGATTTCATCGATGAGAAAAATATGGCCATCCAGGGACAGAGCTGGGGAGGGTACCAGGTGGCTTACCTGGTGACACGGACCAACCTGTATAAAGCAGCTATGGCAGGTGCCCCGGTATCCAATATGACCAGTGCATATGGAGGGATCAGGTGGGGGTCCGGTATGAGCCGTATGTTCCAGTACGAGCAATCACAGAGTCGTATCGGGGGAACCCTCTGGGAACGGACACCGCTGTATATAGAGAATTCTCCGCTGTTTCACGCACCCAGGGTAAATACCCCCCTGCTTATGATGCATAATGATACAGACGGAGCCGTACCATGGTACCAGGGCATTGAATTTTTTGTTGCACTGAGGCGCCTGGATAAACCGGCATGGTTACTGGTATACAATAATGAACAGCATAATCTGACCAAGTGGCCCAACAGGAAGGATCTCAGCATACGCATGATGCAGTTCTTTGACCACTATCTCAAGGGAGCACCTGCTCCTGTATGGATGACACAGGGAGTGCCTGCCATAGAAAAAGGCAAAAATTCAGGTTATCAGCTGCTTGAACAGGAGTAATCATCGTGAGGAAGGTACTTAAAGAAAATACCTGGTTTATAATTCCCTGGCTGACAGCTGCAGTTGTGGCACTGCTTGCTGTCGCTCTTATTCCCCGGGATGATCTGCATCTTAGTATTAACAGCTTTCATTTTCCTTTTGCAGACGGTTTTTTCAGGTACCTGACCTGGCTGGGGAACGGATGGGCGGTACTGATACTGGTTCTGGTCCTATCGCTGATAAAAATGCGGTATGCCCTGCTTATGTTTGCTTCTTTTACTGTTTCCGGTTTAGTCGCCCAGTTGCTGAAACACCTGGTTTTTCCGGGAGCCCTCCGGCCTGTTGAATACCTCGGGGGGCAGGATCTCTACCTGGTTCAAGGGGTAAAGATCCTTACTAATTACAGTTTCCCTTCCGGGCACGCCACCACGGCTTTTGCTGTTTTTTTTGTACTGGCCCACCTGCTTCCTTCCAGAGGGGGAAAAGTCCTTTGCGCCCTGGCAGCTATCCTGATCGCATATTCCCGTGTTTACCTCTCCCAGCATTTTACCGGCGACATCCTGGCGGGATCGGTAATCGGTATTTCAATTGCCTTTGTGTGTATTTTACTGAATGACAGAATAAATAATGGTTGGTCAGATAAAGCTTTGTTATCTTTGATCTTCACCTCCGGGACCAATGAAGCAAGAGATTAAAAAATACCTACCGGAACTATTTATTATCGCTGTCGGGATGATACTGTTCCTGCCGTTTATTGGCTCACTTCACCTGTTCGACTGGGATGAGATTAATTTTGCTGAATCAGCACGTGAGATGATCCTGACCGGAGATTATGTTACCGTCAGGATTGATTTCATTCCTTTCTGGGAGAAGCCCCCCCTGTTTATCTGGTTGCAGGTCCTTTCCATGAAAATATTTGGCATCAATGAATTTGCTGCGAGGTTTCCGAATTCCATTTGCGGGATCCTGACATTGATAATTATTTTTCGTCTCGGCCGCAGGATATTTGATCCTCAGTTTGGTTTTCTATGGGTGCTGGCATATGCGGGGTCCATACTTCCCTTCTTTTATTTCAAGTCAGGGATCATTGATCCATGGTTTAACCTGTTTATTTTCCTGGCAATTGCACATTTCATCCTTATGCTGGACGCCGAGGCACAGAAGGAACGGGTCACCCGGGCCCTGGTTTCAGGCTTGTCTGTCGGACTCGCAATTCTGACCAAGGGGCCGGTGGGCTTTTTACTGTTTATAATGACAATTGCTGCTTTCTGGATAGTCAACAGGTTCCGGATACGTATAAACTGGAAGGAATCCCTCGTCCTGTTGATGGCTGCAGCTACCATCGGAAGTACCTGGTTCCTGCTTCAGATACTGAATGGTAATTACCATATACTGGTGGATTTCGTTATCTACCAGATCAGGTTGCTTAAAACACAGGATGCCGGTCATGGCGGGTTCATGCTATACCATTTTGTGGTACTTATGCTGGGTGTATTCCCTGCATCTGTCTATGCCCTGAAAGGATTCGGAAGATCTTATTACGATAATACGATTCAGAAAAGATTCAAGATATGGATGATCATCCTGTTATTGATTGTGCTGCTGGTATTCAGCCTGGTCAGAACCAAGATTGTGCACTATTCCTCCCTGGCATATTTCCCTGTCACTTACCTTGCCGCCGGTACGGTCTATAAGATCCTGAATAATCATATTAAAAATTACAGGTGGCTTAACCTGCTGTACTTCTGCATGGGAATTCTGTACGGTTTACTGATTATTGCCGTGCCACAGCTAATGATAAGGAAGCAGTACTTTCTGGCCTCAGGGATCATCGAAGACGTATTTGTCCGGGGAAACCTTGGGGCTGATGTGATCTGGACAGGATGGGAATCTCTTATCGGGCTTATTTTTATTCTTGGCCTGATCCTGTTTCTTGTCCTGTTGAAGCGAAGGAAAACCCTGGCTTATCCACTTCTTTTTATAAATGTTACCCTGATGACATACCTGGTCATCCTGTTTTTTGTCCCGCGCATAGAAGGCTATTCACAGAATGCCCTGGTTGAATTCTGCAAGGACAGGCAGAACGAGGATTGCTATGTCAGTACCCTGGGTATGAAATCCTATGCCCACCTGTTCTATACTAAGAGGCAGGAACCATCACGGGAAGAATCCAGGGAAAAAGGCTGGCTGATTGACGGAAAAACAGATAAACCGGTGTATTTCATTCTCAGGAATAAAACAGTCTCCGGTTACCTGGACAGGTATAAACAGCTGGAAGTGTATTATGAGAAGAATGGTTATGTATTCCTGAAGAGGGATCCGTTTATAAAATCTACAGAAGAATAATGATACAGGATAAAAAGATCACCGTAGTTCTCCCCGCTTACAATGCCGAAAAAACCCTGGAGTCTACCTACAGGGAGATACCACTTGATCTGGTCGATGAGGTGATATTGGTTGATGATAAAAGTTCAGATAATACGGTGGAGCTGGCACGCAAACTGGGTATCAGGCACATAATTGAGCACCAGGAGAACAAGGGCTACGGTGGCAATCAGAAATCATGTTATCTGAAAGCCCTTGAACTGGATTCAGACATCATTGTCATGCTTCACCCGGATTACCAGTATACCCCCAAATTATTACCATCCATCTGCCACCTTATTGCCAGCGGGATCTACGAAGTAGTCATGGGATCACGGATACTGGGAAAGGGCGCCCTGAGGGGAGGCATGCCCCTGTATAAATATATATTCAACCGGATCCTGACCCTGGTACAGAACATCCTGATTAATCAGAAATTGTCAGAGTATCACAGCGGTTATCGTGCTTTTAGCCGGGAAGTACTTTCAAGCATTAATTTCATGGAGAATTCTGATGATTTTGTATTTGATAATCAGATGATCGCACAGATCTTTTATGCCGGTTATGAGATTGCGGAAATTACATGTCCTACCAAATACTTTGCCGAGGCCTCTTCGATTAACCTGAGACGCAGCATTAGGTACGGTGCAGGTGTTATCCGTGTTTCACTGCTATATTTATTTTCAAAACTTGGGTTTATCCGGCCGAAGATTTTTAACAAACAATAAAATGCTAATTTTAGGGTATGATAATCAATACAAAATCATATCCCCGCGCTGCACTGTTAGGCAATCCGTCTGATGGCTTTTACGGGAAGACTATTGCTTTTCCTTTCAGTAACTTCCATGCCGCAATCACGCTGTATGAGACCCCTGAACTGGAGCTGCTTCCCGCTGAATATGATTCCAATGTATTTTCAGGGATACGGGAGCTGGCCGAGGATGTGAAACTTTTTGGTTATTATGGTGGTATCCGCCTTCTGAAGGCAGCCGTTAAACAGTTTTATGAGTATTGCACGGAGAATAGCCACAGCATATCAGGGAAGAACTTTACCCTTAGGTACCATTCTGATATTCCTTACAGGCTTGGCCTTGCCGGATCCAGCGCCATTATTACGGCCTGTATGAAAGCACTGATGAAGTTCTATAAAGTAAGTATCCCTAGGGATCTCTTACCCAACCTGGTCCGCTCGGTTGAATCGGATGAACTTGGGATTGCAGCCGGACTGCAGGACAGGGTGGTGCAGTCCTATGAGCAGCCAGTATACATGGATTTCAATAAAGACCTGATTGAAAGCCGGGGGTATGGTATTTATGAACCTATGGAAAGGGCACTGTTCCACCATCTGTATATTGCTTACCGGACAGACCTGTCGGAAGGATCCGAGGTGGTTCATAATAATTTCCGCGAACGCTATGAATTCCAGGATAAAGAGGTCCTGGACTCAATCAGCCATTGGAAAGAACTCACTGACAGGGGCCGCAAAGCGATAGAAGACCAGGATCTCAGTACCCTGGGCCAGTGCATTGATGAAAATTTTGATATCAGGCGATCGGTTATGAACCTTAGCAAAAGGAATATAGAAATGGTTGAAGCAGCCAGGTCTGTAGGAGCCAGCGCCAAATTCACGGGCTCAGGGGGAGCCATCATAGGTATTTACAGGGATGAAGAGATGTATAATATATTGAAAAAAGTAATGAAAACCAAAAATATACAGGTGATCAAACCTGTAATGGTATAAGAAACAAACAGGATTATATGATAAAAAAAGCAGTTATTCCGGCAGCCGGGTTTGGCACCCGTTTTTTACCGGTCACCAAATCCCAGCCCAAGGAAATGCTTCCTATAGTGGATACCCCTACTATTCAATATGTGGTAGAGGAGGCTGTAAGTTCCGGTATTACTGATATACTTATGATCATAGGGAAAGGGAAGCGGGCTATAGAGGAACATTTTGACAGGAATTTAGAACTGGAGCAGCAACTGGAAAACCAGGGAAGAACTGAAGATTTGAGAAAGATCAAAGACATTACCCGGCTCGCGGATATCCACTTTATATGGCAAAAAGAGCTTAGCGGACTGGGGGATGCTATACGCTATGCCCGGAATCACGTCAACAATGAACCCTTTGTCGTCTTACTGGGCGATACGCTGATCGAGAGTGAAGATAAACCAATTACCCGGCAATTGATAGAAGTATTCGAAGACTACCAGAAATCTATTGTGGCTCTTGAAAATGTTGATCCTGCTGCAGTCAGCCGTTACGGGATCATTGACGGGCAATTGATGCAGGACAGGGTTTACAAGATCAGCAAATTTATAGAGAAACCTTCAATTGACGAGGCTCCGTCAACCCTCGCCATCGCAAGCCGTTATATATTTACCCCGGAAATATTCAAGTACCTTGAACGTGTCCGGCCCGGGGTACATAATGAGATTCAGCTGACAGATGCCATGCAGATGATGCTGATGGAACATGATATGTACGGATTGCAGTTTGACGGCCGCAGACATGATATAGGGAACAAACTCGATTTCCTGAAAACCAATGTCTGGTATGGACTCAAAAGAGAGGATCTGGCAGATGATCTCAGATCCTGGCTGCTTGAACTGGTCGAAAATATGCCATAAAAGGGAATCAGGGATAATATATATGATTTTCCGCTGTAAAAAGTTAAATTTGTCTTATGCAGAGAAATAACTTAATCCTTTATTCATAACAACTCACTCGAACCTTATCCAAAGCTTTGAGTAATTTCTCCTATGTGAAGTTCTTGTTCGTTTAGCTCTTCATACCATTAAATGCCCTGATTATGAGTAAATACAGATTTAGTTTACCCTTACTTATCAGCCTCACCCTTGTTTTCTCATGCCAGAAAGGCGGAGATAAGGCTGCCTGGACAGAACTGTTTAACGGAACCGACCTCAGCGGTTGGGTACAGAAGGGTGGTAATGCCTTATATTCCGTTGAGGATGATATGATTGTCGGGACCACAGTAGCGAATACTGAAAATTCATTCCTGTCAACCGAGAAACTTTATGGGGATTTTATTCTTGAACTGGAAGTTATGGTTGATACATCACTGAATTCCGGCATTCAGATAAGAAGCAACCAGTATCTCAACGGCAGGGTGCATGGGTACCAGGTTGAGATCGATCCGTCACCCAGGAGCTATAGCGGGGGTATATACGATGAAGCCCGGCGTGCCTGGCTGGATGACCTTTCGATGAATGAGGGTGCCCGGACTGCCTTCCGGATGGATGGATGGAACAAATACCGGATAGAGGCAATAGGCAATTCTTTGAAAACATGGATTAACGGGGTGATGTGTGCCAATCTTTTAGATGAGGCTAATGACTCCGGATTCATTTCCCTGCAGGTTCACAGTGTGGATGTGGAACGCAGGCCGTGGACAGAAGGAGTAGAGGTCAGGTGGAGAAATATCAGGATACTGACCGGGAACCTGGAGAAGGAAAGGACCAGGGAAACGGAAGAAGCCACGCTCCGTGAGGTATTGTTAACCAACCGCTTAACTCCTCAGGAGAAGGAGGAGGGATGGCAGTTGCTGTTTGATGGCCAGACAAGCCAGGGATGGAGGGGCGCCTACAGTGAGGAGTTTCCTGAGGCCACCTGGGTGGTTGAGGACGGAGAATTAAAGGTACAAACCTCCGGTGGAGGGGAATCAGTACAGGGAGGGGATATAGTAAGCATAGGGGAGTATTCAGATTTTGATCTGAAGGTTGATTTTAAAATGACACCGGGGGCAAACAGCGGTATTAAATATTATGTTACGGAATCAGAAGGTAACGAAGGTTCGGCCATTGGCCTCGAATACCAGATTCTGGATGATGAGTTGAATGCTGATGCTTTTGAAGGATTTAATGGTAACCATACACTTGCTTCGCTGTACGACCTGATACCTGCAACCAATAAACGGGTGGTGGCTCCGGGCCAATGGAATATGGCCAGGATAGTATCAAAAGACCATCATGTGGAACACTGGCTTAACGGGAGCAGGGTACTGGAATATGAGATTGGATCGGAAGCTTACCGGGACCTTGTTGCCAATAGCAAATACAGGGTCTGGGACAAATTCGGTGAAGCCGGATCGGGTCACATCCTGTTACAGGAACATGGTAACATTGTTTCTTTCAGGAACATTAAGATCCGCGAACTCTAGATATGTTCATAAAATATTAATTGATAAACAATGAGAGAGCGAAACGCTTGCATTCGTTCTTAAATTTTAAACAAAATACTATGGATACCAGGAAAATTCCAGCTCCTCTTTCAATACTCTTGATCACTGTCTTCAGCCTGCTCATCACCACTTGTAAAAAACCGGGGGGTGATGTATCCCCGGGTCAATCCGGACATCTGCCAACCACTGATTTTAAGGCAGTTGTTATAGTTGACAACCAGGATAAAAATAAGGTTGATATTTATATTGATGGTGAAACTTTTACTTCATATGTCTACCCTGCTGATCTGGAAAAGCCGGTACTTTACCCGGTAAGAACTGCAAAGGGTACTGTCATTACCCGGGGATTTCCCCTCGAACCCAGGGAGGGGGACAGGACTGATCATCCTCATCAGGTCGGTCTCTGGTTTACTTACGGGGATGTGAACGGCTATGATTTCTGGGGTAATTCCTATGCTACGCCTGAGGAAGATAAACCTCATATGGGATGGATACTTCACCGGGGAGTAAAAAAAGCCGAGAGCAGGGACAACCTTGGGGTTCTGGAACTGGCCATGGACTGGCAGGTCAGTACCGGCGATGCTAATCCATTTACCATACTTCAGGAAAATACTACCTATGAGTTCAGCGGGAACAACCAGATCAGGCAGATTGACCGTATTACCCGCCTGACTGCCCAGGAAGAAGATGTACTATTAAAAGATAATAAAGAAGGACTTTTTGCCATCAGGCTTGACCGGGCATTTGAATTCCCTTCAGAAGAAGCTCTGGCTTTTATTGATGCACAGGGACAGCCCTCTGAGGTCAAGGTACTGGATAATGAAGGAGTAAGCGGGGATTACCTGAGCAGCGAAGGTGTGACTGGACTTGATGTATGGGGGAAGCGTGCCGGCTGGGTGAGGCTGAACGGGATCATGGGTGAGGAAAAGATCACAGTTGCCATATTTGATCATAAGCAGAATCCGGGTCACCCTGCCTGCTGGCATGCCAGGGGGTATGGCCTGTTTTCTGTAAATAATCTTGGACTGGCAGTTTTCAGTGAGGGTCAGGAAGAACTGAACTACAGCCTCACAATAGGAGAATCGGTTACCTTCAGGCACCGTATTTATATTACTTCCGGATACTGGGCATCAGAAGAGGAATTAAACCTGGTTTATGAAAATTTCCAGGCTCATTGATTTTTCGCTCTTTTAATTACAATTCAACCGCTTTTTGTTTCTCACTGCTGGCCAGTGCTGCATCTATAATCCTGATAACATCCCGGCCCTGCTGGGCAGTTACCGCGGGTGCACCTCCTTCAGTCAGGGCCCGGTGAACAGTATCATAATAAGCCAGGTAGTTACCCGGCAGGCTTTCTATCTTTCCCTGATAATGAAGCCCATTTATAGTTGTATCCAGGCTGCCATAGTTTTCTTCGCATTCTTCACCCCATCCCGGACCACCGGGCAGGATGCCTGCCTTTAATTGTTCTTCCTGCGGATCAATACCCCCTTTGAGAAAGGATCCCTCGGTCCCGTGCAAAAGGTAACGTGGTCCGGGCAACCGTACCAGATACCCCGCTTTCAGGGTAACTTTCACCTTTGGGTAATTAAGCCATAAGGTAAAGGCGTCATCAATCTTGCTGCCGCTCCGCTGCCTGCGGATGTCAGCCGTGACGGATGCAGGCAGTCCAAAAAGGACAAGGGCCTGGTCAATAAGGTGTGGTCCCAGGTTGTAAATGGTCCCGGTCCCGGTTTTAGCCAGTTCTTTCCAGGTATTCTCCTGTACATAATTCCTGAAACGGTCAAAATGGGCTTCATATTCAACCAGCCTGCCCAGCATTTTTCCATCAATGACTTTCCTGATGGTCAAAAAATCACTGTCCCAGCGCCGGTTCTGAAAGACAGATATTAACAGTCCCTTTTTCTTTGCTATCACTATCAGTTCATCGGCCTGCTGGCTGGTCTGGGTTAATGGTTTTTCTACAACCACATGTTTCCCTGCTTCAAGGGCCTGAAGGCACATTTCATAATGGAGGTTATCAGGCGTGTTGACTATGACAAGTTCAATTTCAGGATCAGCCAGCATTTCATCATAAGTACGCACAATCCTTGCATAAGGGTATCTTTCATGGGATCTGTTGCTGGTCCTTTCCAGGATAAGGGCAATATCAAAACCCTGATGAACATGTAGCAAGGGGGCATGAAATACCCATCCTGACATTCCGAAGGACGCTATACCGGTCCGTATTTTTCTCATCCGGTTAAGTATTAGGATTTAGATGGTCTGAAATTATAAAAAAAACAGGATACATTTTGTACTTTTAGCTCCGTCCTAATTCAGTCACAGTGGAACCGGGTACTTATTCTTTAGAACACAGGCTATTTCATGATCATTATTTCGCCATGGGTACACGCTTTGATATGGTGCTCACTCAGGTGGAGGAGGAACAGGCAAAAGAAGCCTCACAGCTGATCAAAACAGGGATCACAGACACTGAGAAACTGATAAGCTGTCACGATCCTGAAAGCCAGGTATATAATATTAACTCCAGAGCTCACATTTCACCCCTTGCCTTGGACGGGAAGCTGTGGAACATCTTCATGAGTGCCCGCACTTACCATGAAAGGACAGCAGGATTGTTTGATATCAGTCTTAAACCTCTTAAGGACCTTGGGGTTGAGAACCGGGAGGTGGTCAGAGATGGTGTCTCAGCGCTGACCGGGTGGGATAAGATTGTGCTGGATCCTCATAACAGGACGATCTCTTTCAGACAGAAGGGCTGCGCCGTGGATTTTGGAGGTTTTGGTAAGGGGTTTGCCCTGGACCGGGTGAGGGATTTGTTGCATCAGATGAATGTTGATAATGCTTTTATCAGCTTCGGGGAAAGTACGGTGCTGGCATTGGGACATCATCCTCACGGGGATTGCTGGAGGGCGGGAGTGAAGCATCTACTCATCCCCGGAAAAAGCATTGAAAATTTTGAGATATCCGACCAGGCCCTTTCTACATCGGCCAGTTATACCGGGACAGATACCGGGAGGAAATATGTGCACATTTATCATCCGCACACGGGAAAACCGGTCTATAAGAATGTATCGGTTAGTGTTGTTGCCTCTATGGCGCTTGATGCCGAAGTTCTGTCCACGGCCCTGCTGCTTGCCGATAAGGAAGATATTATTGTTATGAAACCAAATTTTCCGGGAGCGAGGGGTATCATAATCGACTATACCGACGCTGCGTGCATACCTGAAAGATTTGCCTGGTAGCAGGACCGGCCACAGAATCCGGCAAGAACATGTGTTGAAAATGAGCCTGGATTAATATTTGATAGTTAAAATGTTCTTTGTAATTTCAAGCGTCTTTTTCCGGGTAAAAACTAATCAGTTTATAAGATGATACAAGACGATGTAAACAGGCGGGATTTTATAAAAACTTTCGGCATGATTACCGGTACAGCCATGATGGCATCTGTACCCTGGCTCAATGTTCTGCATGCAAAGAGCAAAAGCCAGTCCATTACAGGAACAGTGAAGCTGGCAATACTGGGAGTGGGTTCAAGAGGCAGCTTGCTGACCTTACTGTTACAGGACACTCCCGGTGTGGAGATAATTGCCTATTGTGATGATTATCCGCCGAATTTCAAAATGGCCGGAGAATTAATCGGTCCGGGTGCAAAAGGTTTTACTGACTACAGGGAAATGTTAAAGATGGCAGAGATCGAAGCTGTTGTAATTGCAACGCCTCTTTATGAACATGCCAGGATGACGGTCGATTCCCTGAACGCAGGCAAACATGTATTCTGTGAGAAGGCTATGGCGAGGACCCTGGAAGATTGTAAAAGGATGGTCGATGCCCAACGTGAGACAGGTCAGATCCTGCAGATAGGCCACCAGAGGATGTTTGATGTGAAGTATCTGAAAGCCGTAAAAGAGATCAGGCAGGGCAAACTCGGGAACATTACACAGATCAGGGCATACTGGCACCGCAACAATGACTGGAGGAGACCCATACCCGGTCCCGAACTGGAAAGGAAAATCAACTGGCGCCTGTACAGGGAGTATTCCCTTGGACTGATGACCGAACTGGCCTCACACCAGATACAGGTGGCCAACTGGATCCTGGATGAAGTACCTCAGTACGTATCTGGTTTCGGAAGCATTAATCACTGGCATGACGGACGTGAAGTATTTGATAATGTGAACCTTGTTTACCAGTATCCTTCAGGTTCCCACCTGATTTATGATTCCATGACCAGCAATAAAAAGTATGGATATGAAGAACAGATTATGGGTCCCCTGGGTACCATGGAACTGGAAGCAGGAAAGGTATTTGAGGAATTTCCTCCTCCCGCTCCGGGCATCCTTCAGCTGATCAACCAGATTGAAAACAGGGTGTTTGATACCATACCCATAGGGGGAGCCAGCTGGGTACCGGATGATCCAAGTGCAGACAAGGGTAAGTATATCATGGACAGGGTACTGAATTCTGACGGTACCGATATGGAGCTAATTGCCTTTGCCGAATCTGTCAGATCAGGAACTCATACCGATGAGCTCCTCAGGCAGGCGTTTTATGCGAGCATAGCTACTCTGCTGGGGGATCAGGCAATGTTGAAAAGGGAAGTTCTGGAATGGCCACAGGAATATATGATCTAAATCTCAAAGAATGAAGGAAACAATAATATCAGCAAAGAGAAAAAAAACCGAATTACAGTGGTTGCTCGGATCATTCCTGGCTGCATACATTTTGAACATCATTGCAATAATCTCTTACCATACTTCATGGAAGGAACTGTACAGCAAGATCCACATTGTTATCTTGCTGTCAATAATCATTTATATCCTGTTACTGATACTGAGGCTGCTTGTCAGGCTTGTGTTCAGGTTAGTCCGGCGGGACAACAAAACTTAGGACAATTATTTTTAAGAGGATAAAGACAAGTCCGGGTTTAAAGGGAATAATCTGTTAATGAGACGTTTATATATTTCTATCTGGCCAGCACTCTTACTGCTGGTCATTCTTACCTGTGCCAATTGCCAGAACAGCCGGCAGGCCGCGGGGGTAACTGACAGTCTGAAGGTCACACTTGTGCTGGAGGTTGAAGCCCTGGACCGCCTGCTGCCTGAGAACTCCGGGATCATTTTCTTCCGCAACAGGTTGTGGACCTTTAACGACAGCGGGGGGGACCCTGTTATTTATGCTTTCTCACCGGCCAGCGGTAAGGTGCTCCAGACCATAGAGATACGTAATGCGATGAACCTGGACTGGGAAGAGATTGCGCAGGACAGGGATTTTATATATGTAGGTGATATAGGGGATAATTATGGTCGCAGGAAGAAGCTGGTCATCTATAAGGTAGCCAAGAAGTCTGTCCCTTTATCGAGATATACCAGCCTGAAAGCCGGGAAAATAACATTCTCTTACTCAGACAAACAGGATGATATGGATATCAGACAGGGAAGAAGCCATGACTGTGAAGCCTTTTTTGTATATAATGATACCATATATCTTTTTACCAAGAACAGGCATGATCAGACCAGCAGCCTTTATAAAATTCCTGTGGTTCCAGGGAACTATGAAGTTAGTGCCTCGGCTGTGTTTCAGTCCGGGGGACTGATAACCGGGGCGGATATAAGTGATGATTCGCAGTTTGTAGTTCTTACCGGGTACAGGGACTATATACCCTTTGTCTGGGTCCTGTATGATTATACCCTGCCTGATTTTTTCTCCGGCCGCATGCAACGCTTCGACTTTGAGGATGTTCCGCACATTCAGAACGAAGGGATAGCAATAAAGAATGCCTCAAGAATCTTTATTTCCACTGAACGCAGTACTTTCCCTCCCCGGTTATACACAATTGATCTGAGCAGTATCCTGGAGTCCGGGAAACATTAAACCGGTTTCCTCCGCTGAAAATCCAGGACTTAATGCTCCGCCGGCCGGGTACCCTGAGGGTGTTCTGAATGAAAGGGACCAAAGGGGTAAGTATCCGGTGTGACCAGTGTACCGCTGGTGAAGGTTAGCGGGAACTCTGAATCCGGGTTGAAGATTATTTCAACCAGTCCGGCTTTATATCCTGGCTCAGCCCTGGTAAAATGGACAGCATACTTACCATCATCCTGCCGGCTGATCTCTTCCTTCTGCCAGGCCTCACCAATGACATAGATGCGAAAGTCCCTTCCTGATTCGTTGACAGCTTCCCATTTATTAATGATGTAATCGGCCCCGGGATCAAGCTGGATGAATATGGTATCACTGCTAATGCTCCAGTCGAACTCCGGGAATTCAGCTTCAGTTATCACTGTATTATAAAATGAGATAAGGCTGGCTGGCTGATATGTGCCTTTCAGTCCGTGGTTCCCGTTGGGTACATACTGGAGGTAACTGGCCCCTTTCAGATCATCCCAGTAGAATTGCCATGAATCGGTCACAAAGAATTCATCACAGGTGGCGTTGATCAGCAACTTTGGGATGGTCAGCTGATCTATGAAGGAATATGGTCCGACCATGGCCAGAAGCCTGTTAAATTCTTCGGATCCTATCCAGTCCATTATACCCTCCTGCACATACTCATCCACGGCCGGTGACCATTCCCCGTAACAGCGCCAGTGGTGCTCAAAGGAGGGAACAATGTTCAGCAGGTCAATAACAATGGGTGCCATTCCTATGACACGCTCATCGACAGCAGCGGTGGTCCAGGTGGTCCATCCCCGTTTGGAAGCCCCTGTAACAAAAAAGCCATCTACAGGCTTGCCCTCAAGCATACTGATTTCCTCTACCACGTCCATTGCCCTGACCACAGCACGGGTCATGGGAAACCTGGCCAGCCATTCCAGTTTATCATCAGAGGCACCGCTTTCCAGGTACTGTCTCCAACCATATGCAATCAGGTCATCCTCATACCTGTCATCCTTTTGATCTCCCTGGAAGTTAATGGGCTGGCAGGGGATATTGCTTACATAAGCGATGACGGATCCGGTTGCCACGGCCGCAGAAATCAGCCAGTCATCGGCCCGGGGACATACAGTATCATGCGTGGAGCCCCCGCCTATGATCATCATGGATTCGTTTTCAAAGATCCGGTCAGGAATGATTATATTGAGCCAGTGCCACCACTCCACTGCATCCACTTCATCTTCTGTCAGCCAGGTGCCCGATACCATCCTGATCCGGTACTCTTTCCAGTTTTCCCCGGTCACCGTATCTTCAACGGAATACCTGAATGCATCATCCCCACCCATCACATATGCTTTCAGGGGATGGGTGGCTTCAGGAATGGTTTTACGGGGTGAGCATGAGGCTGTGAGCACAATGACAAGGACCATAATAAAGATACCCTGGTAAGTCCGGGATGATCCCTGAAAAATATCTGCCTGGTTTTTCATAACTGCTGGTTTTAGGGTAGTAAATACACTGTTATGATGTGTTAATTCTATTTTTCTGCTTACATACTCAATCCGGTATGTTTCAGAATCTTATTCTTGCGCTGAAAGCAGGTAGAGACATTTGATTTATTTTCTGCATATTATCTTTCGAAAGACCCAAAATTCCATAAGGGTTTATGTTGAAATCCACGGAGTAAGCTTTATTCTCAACCTGCTCTTTTTTTGAATAAATACTTGCCATCAGGGCAAAACCACCCACTGCTCCCAAAGCACTTGTAACAGCAAGAAATTTGTAACTTTCGTCTGTATCATGAGAAAAAAGATAACCGGTGCCTAATCCTACTAATCCCCCCGCTACTTCAGCCAGACAAATTTGTATACCCTGTTCTGTAGTAAAATTATTTCCTTTTGCTAATCTGTGTCCAATTGCGATTCCTCCAATTGATCCAAGGGTAGCTGCTCCGGAATAAGTTTTTGCATTCTCCGGATTGGCAATCAATACAGGTACCAGTGTTACATAGGCTCCCAGAATTCCGGCACCCCTCAGTACCACGGCATCTCCTCTGGTGTATGATTGATTCTTTGCAAGTGAAACACCTGCGCCTATACCTGCTGCTGAACCTGCCAGCATGCTTGCAGTAATTCTCCTGGCGTTTAAGTCATCCAACAAGCCTGTAAAATGTGCTGTTCCCAGTCCTACACCCATTCCGAAATCTCCAGCCGCGCCTATTGCTGAAGCTGTGCCATCGGTCATTTGCGTCCGGTCAGCCCAGATATATCCACCTATTCCTTCTGCAAGGCTGATAAGCATTCCCGTTCCTAGTACCTGCCTTGTCGTGGCCTCTTCATCTATAAACAATCTCAATGATGCTCCATGCAGAATTCCTCTTGTCTGGCCATATATGCACATTGTAGCGTCTGCTTCAGTTGTTCTGGTATTCCTTAAAGCAGCATAGGGTATGAAAAATCCCGCTCCACCGGTTAACATGTTTATTCCCGCACTGACACTGGGTTCCCTGACTTCCAGTATATAAGGTATGGTCCAACCATAAAAACCAAGGCTGACAAGACTTGTCCCAACGAGCAGTCTGGTTCTTCCTTCCTGGTCAAGCAGGATTTCAGGCGCCTGTTCTTGCAGACTGGCAGTTACTTGTCTCCTTAAATCCTGAACCTCTTTTTGTGAAAGAGGCTTTCTGATCTTTAATATCTCATTTTCAGGCTGGTATAATACTTCCAATACGAAACTGGTATCTGAATTTTGAAACAGTTTTACTTCTTTCAGTCCTTTGTATTCTCTGAAAAGTCCAAGTTTGTTTTCCAGCTTTGAGTCAATGATCTCCAGTTTTCCTTCTTCATCCAGGGGAGCCTGGATCTCCTGGGCTTCAGTACGTACAGCTGACAGAAAAATGAATACGATGAAAAGGAAATTTCTCATTGGTTTTATAATAATTAATTGATAAAACTTAATTTCCTTTAATACAAAGAAAAAAGTCTGTGCTTATCTTGAAACATGCTCAAGGTAACCCAGGACAAACA
>CAZILN010000011.1:0-11428 GCA_964540005.1 uncultured Bacteroidaceae bacterium
GGGATCCGGTGCTCCAGGCAGCTTTCTGCCACAGCATAGTGCATGGAGGCCGGAAGCATGCTTATAAGGATATCGGAATTAGAGATGAGCAGGTCCAGTTGGGAAGCATCGAGTACATTCAGACTGATAGCCGCAGCATGAGGATGGTCTCCCGTTTTCTCTGCCGCCAGTTTCTGGTCAAGGTCTGCAACAGTGACCTTCCAGTGGTTCTTTTCAGAATTGTCCAGCAAATATCTGATAAGGCTGGAAGATGATCTTCCGGCCCCCAGCACGAGGATCTTTTTAATCTTCATCTCCGTCATCCCACCAGACACCATTGTACACTGAAACATCCGG
Organism: uncultured Bacteroidaceae bacterium; assembly: GCA_964540005.1. Classification (GTDB taxonomy): domain Bacteria; phylum Bacteroidota; class Bacteroidia; order Bacteroidales; family SM23-62; genus CAZILN01. The sequence continues at coordinate 337 of CAZILN010000011.1, forward strand.
GACATTATCGGCATTGCCGCTGATCTCGTTCTGCGGATAGGGCAGCCTTCTTGGTGTTTCCCCCCGTGTATTAGTCATTGAGGGGATGCCTGTCCTTCTCCATTCGGACCATGCTTCAATAGATCCATAAGGCCATAAGGATATGTATTTCTGGGTAATGATATGATCCAGTGTCAGATCATCCGCATTTGCCGGCAGGACATCCGGGTTGGACCTGTAGGCATCAATGGCTGCCTGGTTCACACCTGCCCTGACCAGGGCGGCATCCAGAGCTTCCCTGTATGCTGCCAATGCCTTCACTTTATCCGGAACAGATTTTCTCAGCTGGCATTCGGCTTCAATGAACTTCAGCTCATCATAGGTCATGATAGGCAGGGGAGCTACATCGTAGAGAATATTTGATGATATCCTGCTGTAGAAAAATCCTGTCGGGTCACTGGCACTTCCGTTTTGTGCGGGATTGTATGATCCCTGTAACTGTGTAAACCACAGTGGAATACGCGGATCATTAAGGTCGTTCATGATATTATAGATGGTCCTGCTTATTGCATGATGGTCCCTGAGGGCCTGAACCCTGAACCAGGGATTCCGGTTTCTCTCGGAACCGGCATAATTATCAAAGATAAAACCTTCATCCCTTTCAAAACCCATGCTTGCCGCCTCCAGGGCATCGTCATAGCTTGAAGCCCCGTTCACATTTGAAAGCCTGTTGAGATGCCGGGCCTTCAGGGAATAGGCCAGCTTCGTCCATAAGTCAAGGTCCCCGCCGAATATAAAGTCCTCCGGTCCGGGAGAACCGGTTGATTCTTTCTGGAAATTAAGAATTGCCATATCCAGCATAGCCAGCATTTCCGTATAGATGAATTCCTGGTTGTCGAACCTGGGTTTTCTGTTTTCCGAACCCTGCAGGGCCTCTGAATAGGGTATCCTTCCAAAGGCGTCGGTCATTACCAGCATGGTATAGGCAAACAGGACCTGGGCCACACCCACGCTGTGCCAGTTACCGGCTTCATTGCCCCCCTCGGATCCCTTATCAATTATGAGTTTCAGATCAGGCAGGATACCCGGGTAGATGCTTATGCTCCACAGGTTCTCACTTAACTGTGAACTCAGGTTTGCCCGTTTGTCGGCAGATTCCATTGAACCGTTTACACCGGCTGTATGCTCGGCGAAAATTGAACTGTACCAGGCCAGGTCCGTACCGGATACCATGTAGGGAACACCGATGGTGACACTGGGGATCAGCAGGATGATGGGGACATCGGTTGGATTATTCGGATTTGTGTCTATCCGGTCCATCTCTTCTCTGCTGCATGAACCTGTCCCCAGGATAATGGCAAGGATGCTTATAAATGTTACTGCTTGTTTTTTCATATATGGTTTTATTTGGATATTCATTAGAAGCTTAACCTCAGACCGCCCCCGATGGATTTTGCATTGGGTAATGAGACATATTCGAATCCGCCCATCCCGTTTCCTTCCGCCGTGCTCACTTCCGGGTCAAAATTGGGATAATCGGTTCTTAACCATAGGTTGCGGCCGTTCAGGTATACTGACAGCGAATTAATAAAACGGTTTTCAAACCATGCATCCGGAAGGTCATAGGTCAGAACAATCTCACGCAAGCGAATAAAAGAAGTTTCGAACATGGCCGACTCGGCTATTTCCCAGAGGTAAACATCCCAGTATTCCTCGTTTTTTTTGATTTCGATATCATTTTTTTCTCCCTTGCTTACAAGAACATCTTTTCCTGTTTCCAAATCAGTTTCGAGGTGCCCTTTCACAGCGGGAAGAATTACCGGTATATCCCTGTTTTCTGTTTCTTTTGCCGCGCCATAGGCCCTGAGAAGCTGGTTTAGTCCGCCCTGCATATAACCCCCTTCCTTGATGTCAAACTGGAAGCTGAATGATATTCTTTTATATACGATTGAATTAATAATGCTGGATTCCCAGTCAGGATTGACCTTCCCGAGTATGTCTTCTTTCCCCACCAGGGGCATTCCCCAGGCGGGATTAAGCTCCAGTGTTACAGTATCCAGGTACTGCTGGTCATCAACAACAATATTTCCCTCATCATCTCTCAGGTAGGTAGATCCGAAAATAACCGGATAGGGATTACCTGCATAGGCAAATGTTCCTATATCCGGGAAATTGCTGTAACCGACCTGTATTCTTTCCACCCCTTCGGCCAGTTCGATAACCTGGTTATTATATTTGGTAAAATTGATTGTAACATCCCAGTTAAAGGCATCCCTGATGACCGGTTTCAGGTTCAGGATAACTTCATGTCCCCGTGACCTAAGTTTCCCCGCATTACGGTATTCGGTTAAGAATCCTGTAGAGCTTGCTATCGGTACATGAAATATCTGGTTGGAGGCATTTGTATTGTAAAATGAATAATCAATCCCCAGCCTGCTGTCGGCAAAGCGCAGGTCAATTCCGGCTTCCAGGGTCCTGGAATTCATGGGTTCCAGATCGGTACTTATCTGTGTAGCGCTCTGGGTGAATCCGCTATAGCCGTTGTAGGGGAATTCCCAGCTGAGTTTTGTATCAAGAAATCCGTTTGCATAACGGGCCGGAAGAAATACATTATCCTGTACATAAAGGCCCCCTGCCTGTCCCACCTGGGCAAAGGATAACCTGACTTTCCCGAAAGGCAATGCTTTATTGTCCTGAAGGGCTGGCAGCTGTGTGAAGATAAATCCAAGGTCTATGGAGGGGTAAAAGAAACTGCGGTTCCCGGCCGGCATGTTTGAAACATAGTCGTTTCTCCCGGTGGTTGTCATAAACAGGGTTGATTTGTAGTTCAGGGTCAGAGAATAAAATAAGCCGATGATCCGCTGCCTGCTTATACCCTGGAAGTTGTAATTAACTGTTTGTTCAGAGGTATTGGAAATATCGTTAAATCCACCGATGGTGATCCCGGTTCCGGTAATCCAGTTCATATTATCACCAAAATCATAGATCTCATTACCCAGTAACAGGTTGAAATCCAGATCGTCAGAGAATCTCTTAGAAATGTTTATGTTAAAGTTGGAGTTCAGCTCCTTGTTCTGGTAGGTATAGTCATCTATTTTTCCGCCGGCTGGTTCATCAGGAGCAGGTACCCCGTCCTCAATTTCAACATATATATACGGATAGGACCTGCCGGTACCGGAGCCCAGGGATATTATCTCCTTACCGGTTGTGGTGTATTGATCAATACCCAGCCGGTAGGTAATGTTTAACCAGTCAAGGGGGCTGTAGGAAGCGTTTATGTTCCCGAACATCCTGTCTGTTGTTTCGTAAAATTTATTGTGCTTCAGCGACCAGTAGGGATTGTCCATTCTTTGCCTGTAATGTCTTTGAATATAAGGGTTCCCCGGCTCCTCAAACGGCAGGTTTGTCAGGTCGTATGTCCGGGGGGCAGAATATACGGTAAACAGGGGATTGGCTAAATTATTACCACCGGGTACTTTGTCAATCCCGACAGTAGCAAAATTTGATGCAACCCCGACCGTCCACTTTTCGCCCGGCTTGAATGAACCATTAAACTTTGCAGTATTCCTTTTCATCCCGGTCTCGGGGATGATCCCCTGCTGGTCGGTCCGGCCAAATCCCAGGCTGTAGCTGCCAAGCTCACCCGATGATGATATATCTATGGAGTTGGCAAATGTATGGCCCCTCTGGAAGAAGTCTTCCTGGTTATTGTATATCCCGGGTTCGGTTAAGGATCCGTCAGCATTGGGTATCTGCGGTTCGTACGGCTCAAGATTCTTGATCAGGGGGCCCCAGGAATATCCTGAATACAGATCCAGTGCTGAATCGTTGCCCTGTGCATACTTATCCTGCAGGTCAGGCAGCCTGGAAATTTTTTCCATGGAAATACTGCTGTTGAATGATACAAGTGTATTTTTCCCGGCTTCTCGTGCAGCTTCTCCACTTTTAGTAGTGATGACTATCACTCCGTTGGAGGCTCTTAAACCGTAGAGCGCAGAGGCCGTAGCCCCTTTAAGTACATTTATAGACTCGATATCATCGGGATTGAGGTCGAGGATACGGTTACTTGGATTGGTTCCTGAACTCGCCTCTTCGGGGTGTGCCTTACCACTGGCAATAGGGACTCCATCAACAACATACAGAGGCTGGTTGTTACCGGTCAGTGATGTACTGCCACGAATCGTAACATAAGATGTTGCACCGGGCATACCACTTGATTGCTTTACATTTACGCCCGCAACTTTTCCCTGTAAAGCCTTGGAAACGTCCATCTGCTTGGCTTTGGAAATGTCATCTCCCGTAACTTGCTGGACTGCATACCCCAGTGCCTTGGCTTCCTTACGTATGCCCATAGCAGTTACAACTACCTCCTCAATGCCAAGGATATCAGGGTCCATAACGATATCGATCACTGTTCTCCCGTCAATTGCTATTACCTGCGGTTTCATACCCACGAAACTGAAATTCAGGGTAGTCGCCCCTTCGGGTACATTGATGGTATATTCCCCGTCGAGGTTGGTTATAACCCCGGTTGTGGTACCGGCTATAACAATGGCAACACCGGGCAGCCCAAGACCGTCCTCAGAAGAGGTGACCGTACCCACGACCTGGGTCTGGGCGCTGATCCACATGCTCGCGGTCATTAACGTGATCAGGATTAGGAAAATAATCTTTCTCATAAGCCTAAAGTTAGTACGATTTCTACAATACCTAAAGAGCCTAGAAGATATAATTATTTTCTCATATTTTAAAATAACATTAGGTGGATATAATTACAGGATGTGAAGATTTTAGGATTAAAAAAGGGACACAGTTAATTCTGTGCCCCTGAACAGTAGGAAACATCCGGCAATGGATATATGGCCTCCTACAAGATTTATATTATTATACTTCCCGGACTTATTACTTCACATTTGCTCCAATGGTCAGAGTTCCACCACCGAAACTGCCTGCAGCCACCCTGTAAGCGGGAACAGTGATCTCCAGTTGCTGTAAACAGGTGTTCACAACGCCGGTCCCCGACAACCAGGAATCTCCGTATCCATAGAAATCTCCTGTAAACCATGTCTGCGTTGGAATTACACAGGTCAGGTTTTTCATGATAATTTCAATCTTAAAGGGAGTATTCTGTACACCGTCTGACAGACCACTTTCAAGAATCAGACCCACTCCATCACCCGAATAGTCCGGATCAACACTCAGGACAACCGAATAATACCCGGGCCACCATGTATCGACACACATCAGGGTCCCGGTATAATCATCGACGTTAAAAGCACAGGGAACCGGTATGTTGATGTCCGGGTTGAGAGGACCTTTGAGAGCAGTCATTGCATCTACAACTCCCGTACTAACCATCCTTACCCTCTGAAGATCTCCTATCCTGTCATAGGTTTTAAATACATCACCATTTTCCAGGTGAATAACAGTAAAAAAGTGAAATACATCCCCTTCCTTTATCTCTGCACTGGAACTCAGTTCAGGTATTGCTGAAATAATTTCAGCCATGGTCACCGAACCACTGTGGGGAACCGAGGTAATGTTATCATCTATTACATATTGTCTTGCATAATCACCGATCGGATACTCAGCGTCGTCCACATCTGTATAGACCACAACCAGTTGGATCTTCTCGTATGCGGGCTCCCACAATACATCTACCGTATAATCCAGGTTAAAAACATCCGGATTGGTAACATCAACCAGTTCATCCGATGTACTCTCAAAAGTGACAAACGCCATCGCTCCGTCTCTCATACCTTCATCTGGCAGAGGGCCGTTCTCATCCCTTTCACAGGATACCGCAAGTATCATCAGGACTGCTGCAAGAATGAATAATATTCTATTTATATGTTTCATCTTTATGTAAGTTTAAATGATTTAATTTGATTAATCCACATCCCAGAATACTCTGTAGGTTGCAGGTATTTTCTGATCCGCCGGGGCATTAGAGTTCAGAGAGAGCTCATCGGCGCTCCATGGCCATGACAGTGCATAGGTCCGCCCACTGGTTACGGCAACAGGGCCGGTACCATCGGGTCCGCCATCGGCAGCCATGGTAAGGGGATCAAACATTATCGGATAACCGGTCCGCCGGTAATCATTATATGATTCGATGCCCGATCCAAATGCAGCGATCCATTTCTGGGTCATAATATGTTCCAGCTTCCTGTTAGAATTTCCTGCATCAAAATCTGCCAGCACGTTTTCAACATAAGTAATATCACTTCCTGAACCTGAAAGATCCGGCACAGCAGCAGGATTAAGAGCTGCTACACTGCTGATCTCGTCAACCTGTTCAAAGGCTGCATACATTCCAGCTTCAAGGAGGTCCCTTACCGGGGTCGGATCGGACGAAGCACCCACCTGTGCAAGTTCAGCCCTGGTCATCAGGACATCGACATAGGTTATCATTTTATAGGGTGCTGCACCGGTACCATCATCCTTACCCAGGGGTCCGCTTTTATCCAGGTTGGCATCGTCAAATGCTCCTCCACAGGGATAAAGTCCCATCATAGCAAAAGTGTTCCTTCCGCCATGGTCCCGGTCAGGACCGGTTGAACCGAAATAGATGCTTACAAAATTGCCCTGCCTGTATTCAGGCGAGTTCTCCGGTTCCTCATCATCATCAAGCTGTGTGGCAATATAATAAGGTATCCTCGGGTCCGGATTAGCCTGGTAAATATTATCATTTTGTCCCATCAGCAGTTCATAGAACCACGGACTGATATAATTACTTATCTGGGCACCACTGTACTCACTGGTAAATGCTGGATTCCTGTTATCAGGTGCTTCAGTGGCACCAAAAGGTATCCACATGTCTTCACCCGGACCGATAAGGTTTGCTCCGTCACCGGCGATGAGTGCATCCACTTCAGTTTTATCATACAGGCTTGTAAGTCTTACATTGTTATAAAGCTTGAGTTTGATGGAATTGGCAGCCCTGATCCAGGTGTCAACGTCTCCGTTATAGATCAGGTCATCGTCCCCCGGTGTAAGAAGATTCTCGGAACTTTCATTTTCCAGATCGGCCAATCCCTCGTCCAGCAATACAAACAGATCAGTATATATAGCCAGGTCGTCATCAAATGTTGCATTATAAACCCCCTCCATATTGGCTTCGGTATAAGGCATATCACCCCAGACATCAACCATCTGTCCAACGACATAGGCTTTCAGGATTTTACCGATCCCGGCATAGATAAGGTTATCGGATTCTTCCCCGTTCTTGATCAGCATATCCAGAGAAGGCAAAACAGTAGTATAGAGGTCTGACCAATAAGTTGTCATGGTATAATGTCCACCGGTAACACCGTACTGGTCGAAAGCTTCACGAGTAGTTAACTGGTGAACGTAGGTGGCAGCGACATAACCAAGGCGGCTGTAACCGATGCCAAAGTCATCCCCAATATCAAAATATACGCCCGGTAGGATCTGATCCAACCCGATTTCTGATGGATTATTGGGGTCCACATTTATATCCAGCCATTCGTCACAGGCGGACAGTGAAATGATTATGGAACTTAATATTAATATCGCTCTTTTCATTTTTTTCATCATTTTTGGAATTTAAAAAGTAACTCGCAAATTAATACCATATCGTTTCGTCGCTGGTGCACCGCTATATTCTACACCCTGTACGTTGGTTGCGCCGTAGGTACTGATTTCCGGATCGAAATGAGTATACTGTGGAATATTAGGAGCGAAATACCATATGTTCCTGGCAGTAAAACTTATATTGATACCCTTCAGCGGAGTACTCCCCAACAGGCTGGAAGGAAGATCATAGCCCAGGGTCAGTTCTCTCAGCCTGAGTACGGTGGCATCATAGACCTGGAATGCTCCGGCTGAGTTGATGCCGAAACTTGTGTTCGGTCCGCCGGCATAGAAATACAGATCATTAACCGAGATCTGTGTATTGTTGGGGATGGTGTTACCATCGCCGTCCAGGAGAGGCTCCAGGGTAATGGGGTCACCGTAGACACCCGGAATGATCGCCGTTTTTTCCCTGTCTTCGGTATCTTTAGTTACACCCCGTCCCAACAGTGAAGTAATTGAATTTGAGAACAGCTGTCCGCCATGCCGGTAATCAACAAGGGCTGAAAGAGTAAAGCCTTTAAACCGGAGTGTATTACCGACTCCTAAGGTAAAATCAGGATAGGGTGATCCATAATCCGTTCTTTCAGTATTATTGATTATATTACCGTCAGCCGGATCAATCAGGTAATTGCCATCGTCGTCTGTCATGGGAACCGTTCCGTAAAATACGCCGTAGGGTTTGCCAATTATGATGGCCGATGAAGGATCGCCAAATAGCTGGCTGACATAGGTAATAGAGTCCTTGTCATTGATATTCATTACCTCATTTTTATTTGCGGAAAATGAACAGAGGATATCCCAGTCAAATCCGGATGAGGTTCTGACCGGCGTGACATTCATAGCAACCTCCCAGCCGTTATTATCCATCTGTCCGACATTGGTATAATAGTTAGAGTATCCTGAAGTGGGAGCAACGAAAACCGGATAGATCATATCGGTCGACGTGCTCTGGTAATAAGTTACATCAAGACCCACCCTGTTATTAAAGAACACCAGATAGGTGCCAAATTCAAGGTCGGTTTTAAATTCCGGTGACAGTGCGATATCGTATCCGGTCTGAGGCCTGGCCATCGCAGGTTGTCCGAGGAATGGGAAATACGGACCTCCGCCAATTTTTGTTGCACGCAGTTCATAAACAGGATAAATACTGTAAGGAGCAGCATCCATACCAACCTTACCCCAGCTGGCACGTACTTTACCCAGGTTGAAAACATTGTTTTTAAGACCCAGCGCTTCACTGAATAAAAAGGAAACACCGACAGCAGGATAAAAATAGGAATTGTTATCCTTTGGCAAGGTGGATGACCAGTCATTACGCCCGGTAAGGTTCAGGAACAGGTAATTGCTGTAACCCAGTGTCAGGTCTCCGAAGACACCCATCAGGCGTTGATTATTAATACCGAATGCGCTGGTTGGAGCGAATGTATAAGGAGTAACATTTTCGGTATTGGTGATATCATAAATATCCGGATTGGTAAATGTGAAACCTCTGTATGCACTTCTTCTTGAATTCTGCGCATTAAGTTCCTGGCCGATTATTGCAACCAGGGAGAGATTGTCTCCGAAATCCTTGTCAAAACTGAACAGCAGGGAGGAGTTCAATTCCTGTGCATATACATGATCGTTGGTGATACCTCCTGTTCCCCCATACACATTAGCACGGGAACCGATCTCAATAATTTCTTCCCTCTTCTGGATAAAAGTATTTACACCAGCCTTGTAGGAGATTGTCCACCAGTCGGTAACATCCAATGAAACATTGACATTACCTATAATACGGTCCATCTCAGTGGTGATTACATTGTTTTCCCATGACCATAAGGGGCTGTCAAAGCCGGTGCCGTTCGGCTGAATCGGGAGTCCGGTAGCAGGATCTTCATAGGGATCCATGATCCAGGTTCTTCCCAACCAGAGTGAACGTGCAAATGATGATGCACCATATCCGTCGCTGGACTGGTTGTTACCGAAAATACCTCCTACCTGCTCTCCCCTTGAATAGCTGGCAGTAGCTCCGGCAGTTACCCTGTCCAGGAATCTCACATTACCACCCATACTGAGGCTGGTACGCTGGAAGCTTGAATTAGGAATATATCCGGTGTTCCTCAGGTCGGAAACAGTGAAGTTATAAGAGGAGTTTTCCGTTCCACTTTGTATGTTCAATGAATTTTCAAATACCATACCCGTTTTGAAGAGATCCTTCACATTATTTGGCTGGGCAACATAAGGTATGCTATCGCCCCATCCGAATGCGTCAGAATATCCTGGCCAGGTCTCAATTGAATCCATACTGTCAAAGCGCGGTCCCCAGGAACCGTTGGCATTCTGATAATCAAAGTTGACACCATTTCCATAAGTGTTCTGGTATTCAGGTAGTCTAGCCAGTGTCTCAAAGTTAACTGAACTGTTCAGCGTCATTGAGAACTGCTCGGCCTTGGCACTACCTGATTTGGTGGTAATCACAACCACACCGTTCTTGGCTCTTGATCCGTACAGTGCAGCAGCGGCAGCACCTTTCAGTATGGAAGTGGATTCAATGTCATTCGGATCAAGTGTGGTGATCCCACTGCTGTATGCACCACCTCCCGTACTCTGGCTGGATGTATTATACTGATTATTAGAGTATGGGATACCATCAACTACAAACAGGGGCTGGTTGCCTCCCGTAAATGAGCTGTTACCGCGGATGGTAATCCGTGTTGCCGAACCGGGTGCACCTCCTGTGGACCTGATCTCCACACCCGGAACCTTACCCTGTAAGGACCTGAGCATGTCAGGTTCTGATTTTTGAAGAGATTCATCCGCATCGACTTCAACAGAGGAATATCCGAGGGCTTTTCTCTGCCTGGAAATTCCCAGGGCCGTGACAACAACCTCATCAATCCCGATAAGTTCGGGTTCGAGAACAATATCGATGCTTGACCGGCCATCGATAGCCACCTCCTGTGTAATCATTCCAATGAAACTGAAGACTAATGTAGTTGCCTCACCGGGCACAGAAATACTATAGTCTCCCTCTGAATTTGTAACTACACCAATCGTAGTTCCCTTAACCACGACGGTGACACCAAGCATTGTTGCTCCGTCTTCGGAGCTGGTAACTTTGCCGGTGATCTGTAATGCTTGCGCCGAGATCATCTGGAAACTCGCCAGAATGATCAGCGCAATAAAACTGTGAAACCTTTTCATAAGTTAAAATTTTGAGGTTAGGTATAATAATCACAATTAAAAAGATGGAATTAGGTCCCTCTTTTTAACAACTCAATCCAGGAAAATTTTTTGTAACATGTTTCCACTCATATTACTCTTAAGAGAAAACAGGTACCCGTCGCAAAACGGGCACCTGGTCACCTTCAACAATCTTATGAGTGGATTAGGCAGGAGAAAAAATAATTGCAGAAAATCAGGGGTCTAGAGTATGAATAATTATTTTCCTATAGATAAACCTTGAATTTTTATCCAAAAAGGATTAAATTTACTTGCAATTATTCTTCATCTTTTCTACTCTAATACTCTT
>CAZILN010000012.1:0-11775 GCA_964540005.1 uncultured Bacteroidaceae bacterium
CTTGTTACGACTTCACCCCAATCACCAATCCCACCTTCGACGGCTGCGTCCCTTGCGGGTTAGCCCACCGGCTTCGGGTGTTACCGACTTTCGTGGTGTGACGGGCGGTGTGTACAAGGCCCGGGAACGTATTCACCGCGGCATTGCTGATCCGCGATTACTAGCAACTCCAGCTTCATGGAGGCGAGTTTCAGCCTCCAATCCGAACCGAGACGCACTTTATGGGATTCGCTCCACCTCGCGGTATTGCAGCCCTTTGTACCGACCATTGTAGCACGTTTGTAGCCCTGGACATAAGGGGCATGCTGACTTGACGTCATCCCCACCTTCCTCCGGTTTGTCACCGGCAGTATCCCATGAGTCCCCGGCATTACCCGCTGGCAACTAACGATAGGGGTTGCGCTCGTTATGGGACTTAACCCGACACCTCACGGCACGAGCTGACGACAACCATGCAGCACCTTGCAAGCCGCCCCGAAGGGAATACCAGTTTCCCGGTACATCGTTCTGCATTTAAGCCCAGGTAAGGTTCCTCGCGTATCATCGAATTAAACCACATGTTCCTCCGCTTGTGCGGGCCCCCGTCAATTCCTTTGAGTTTCAATCTTGCGACCGTACTCCCCAGGTGGAATACTTAATGCTTTCGCTCAGACGCGTACAATGTGTCGCACACATCGAGTATTCATAGTTTACAGCGTGGACTACCAGGGTATCTAATCCTGTTCGCTCCCCACGCTTTCGTGCATCAGCGTCAGTAACAGTTTAGTGAGCTGCCTTCGCAATTGGCGTTCTGTGTAATATCTAAGCATTTCACCGCTACATTACACATTCCGCCCACCTCAACTGTACTCAAGGACAACAGTATCAATGGCAGTTTCCCGGTTAAGCCGAGAGATTTCACCGCTGACTTATTGTCCCGCCTACACACCCTTTAAACCCAATAAATCCGGATAACGCTTGCATCCTCCGTATTACCGCGGCTGCTGGCACGGAGTTAGCCGATGCTTATTCGTACAGTACCGTCAACTACGATCACGATCGCAGGTTTCTTCTTGTACAAAAGCAGTTTACAACCCATAGGGCTGTCATCCTGCACGCGGCATGGCTGGGTCAGACTTGCGTCCATTGCCCAATATTCCTCACTGCTGCCTCCCGTAGGAGTCTGGTCCGTGTCTCAGTACCAGTGTGGGGGATCATCCTCTCAGACCCCCTAGACATCGTAGCCTTGGTGAGCCGTTACCTCACCAACAAGCTAATGTCACGCATGCCCATCCTTAACCGCCTGAGCTTTGGTTCAATCAGGATGCCCTGACTGAACATTATGGAGTATTAATTCCCGTTTCCGGGAGCTATGCTCCAGTTAAAGGTAGGTTGCAAACGCGATACTCACCCGTGCGCCGGTCGTGTGTTCAGCAAGCTGAACCTTACCCCTCGACTTGCATGTGTTAGGCCTGCCGCTAGCGTTCATCCTGAGCCAGGATCAAACTCTTCATTGTAAATAAAGATTGTAAGTGTCTTCAAGATCCGTCACAAACTCAAGATATTCGAGTTCCTTAGAACCGAACTAACCTTTTCATTTTTCAAAGAACTATTTTAATATTTTGGGACTGCAAAGATACGAATCAAATTCATACCTCGCAAGCCGAAAATCCAATACATTTAAAAGAACTGTGCTGTTAAGCGGCTGCAAATATAAAAACATTATTCCATTTCATGCAAGCCTTTGTGTTTTTTTTTTCATGCATGTTGATAATCGCTACCCAGTATACTGTAAACCAGCTACTTCCGGAAAATTATAAGCTGTGAAAATAATCCGGATTTTCGCCCCGGGGGATGCACTATTTTGTATGCCTGTATACAATATCTATATTTAAATAATGTTTTATCTTCGCAGGATAAATTATCACATAACCGGAAGCATTCAATTGTGAGTAATCGCCTTGTTATCATACCAACCTATAATGAGAAGGAAAATATAGAGAAAATGACCCGAAAGGTTATGTCTCTTTCTCCTGAATTTGACCTGCTGGTTATTGATGATAATTCCCCTGACGCAACAGGGAACATTGTTAAACAACTACAGGGGGAGTACGATGGCAGCCTGCACCTGCTCGAACGGCCTGGAAAACTCGGTCTTGGCACTGCTTACATCGAAGGATTTTCGTGGGCCCTGGAAAAAGGCTACGATTATATATTTGAGATGGATGCCGACTTCTCTCACAATCCTGAAGATCTCATAAGCCTTTATAAGGCCTGCCAGAACGGTGGGGCTGACCTGTCAATAGGATCCAGGTATAAGTCAGGGGTGAATGTAGTCAACTGGCCGATGGGACGCGTACTTATCTCATATTTTGCTTCGGTGTATGTAAGGATGATCACCGGCATGAATATCCGTGATGCCACTGCCGGCTTTAAATGTTATACCCGCAGAGTACTGGAAACCATTGATCTGAAGAAAATAAAATTCAGAGGGTATGCTTTCCAGATTGAAATGAAGTTCAAAGCCTGGAAATACGGATTCAACATTGTCGAGGTACCCATCATTTTTACCGAGCGCATGGAGGGCCACTCCAAAATGTCGCGCAAGATCGTTTATGAAGCTGTCTGGGGCGTCATCAAACTGAAGATAGGGAGCTGGTTCCAGAAATACGACAGGAAAGCCGAGGTATGAACAACAATCATCATGTATGAATGAGATCCTGATAAAAGATGCCCGTATTGTTAATGAGGGTGAAAGTTACCCGGGATCTGTTCTTATAAAAAACGGAAAGATTCATAAGATCATAAGGGGTGCCTCTGCAGGTGGCGACCAGGGGTATCACGTAATAGATGCCTCAGGAAAATACCTGCTGCCCGGGGTCATAGATGACCAGGTTCACTTTCGTGATCCCGGACTGACCCATAAGGCAGACCTGGAAACCGAATCTGCTGCCGCCGCGGCAGGCGGGGTAACCTCCTTCATGGAAATGCCGAACACCAATCCACAGACAACTACAATTTCCCTGCTGGAAGAAAAACATGAGATGGCTGCGATAAAGTCACTGGGCAATTATTCATTTTACCTGGGGGCCACCAACGATAACCTTGATGAGATTCGGAAACTGGATCCCGGGCAAAGCTGCGGAATTAAAATATTTATGGGCGCTTCTACAGGTAATATGCTGGTGGACAATATTAAAACCCTGGAAGGGATCTTTGCGGAGAGCCCTGTCCTGATTGCCACCCACTGCGAAGATGAAGAAACGATCCGCCGGAATACCAGTAAGTATCTCAATACTTACGGAGAAAACATGCCTGTAAAATACCACCCCGAGATCCGATCTGCAGAAGCATGCTACAAATCCTCCTCACTAGCCGTTAAACTTGCCCGAAAATACAAAAGCCGCCTGCATGTGCTGCATCTTTCCACCGTAAAAGAACTTGAACTCTTTGAACCGGTACCATACAGTGCGGCTAAAACCATTACTGCAGAGGTCTGTATTCATCACCTGTGGTTCAGTGAGGCTGATTATGAAAGACTGGGAACACACATTAAATGGAATCCATCTGTAAAAACCGCCGATGATCGTGACCATCTGCTGATGGCAGTGCTTGATAACCGGCTGGATGTCATTGCTACGGACCACGCACCCCACACACTTGCCGAGAAAGGAAATCCATATATGAATGCACCCTCGGGAGGCCCCATGGTACAGCATTCCCTGGTAGCTATGCTTGAACTGTATCACAGGAATCTTATCGGCCTTGAAGCTGTTGTTGAAAAAATGTGCCATGCCCCGGCCGATCTTTTCCAGGTTTCAAAAAGAGGATATATCAGAGAAGGATATTACGCTGACCTGGTTCTGGTCGATCCTGACAGTCCCTGGAAGGTGAGCCGTGAAAACCTGTTCTACAAATGCGGCTGGTCACCCATGGAAGGAGAGGTTTTCAACTCGAAAGTTCTCTTTACAATCGTCAATGGAAATATAGTCTATGAAAATGTTGAAGGTGATCCATCACACGCAGTATTCCACCGGGATCATCATGGGATGAGACTGGAATTTGGCCGGTAATAACGATAGGCTATTATTTCCGGGACATTGCTGCTCATTACTATCCTAGTGTCTCTCTTTTTGATTTGGGCAGGCCGTCAACAATAAAGGCAAACATCTTACCGGCTACTTGACATTTTTCAAATTTTGTTGTAAATTTGTTAATTCTTATTTGAGATTTATTCTTATTTAGTTTTGACTCAACATAAAAGATTCACTCAAGAACATAAAGGATTGTACGGATGAGGAGCTTGATCATTTTCTGGCAGAATATTTCGAAAATAAAGGAATCAAAGACTTGAGGATTGAATAAATTAAACTTCAGATAACAGGCAAATTTAAAAACCAGGAAAACATGAGTAAAAAAAAGAAACTTACAACCGCATCCGGCAGGCCCTATTTCGAAAATGAAGATAGCCTGACCGCTGGTCCGAGGGGACCGATATTACTTCAGGATTCCTACTTACATGAGAAACTGGCACATTTCAACCGGGAACGGATTCCGGAAAGAGTTGTGCATGCAAAGGGTACTGGAGCTTTTGGAGTGTTTAAAGTCACCAATGATATCACAAAGTACACAAAAGCCAAGGTTTTTAGTAAAGTCGGAAATGAATGCCGGGTATTTGTTCGCTTCTCTACAGTTGGAGGTGAAAAAGGCAGTGCCGATACAGAAAGAGATCCGCGAGGATTTGCTGTTAAATTCTATACTGAAGATGGAAATTGGGACCTGGTTGGCAACAATACCCCTGTCTTTTTTATAAAAGACCCCAAGAAATTCCCTGACTTTGTACATACACAAAAGAGGGATCCAAAAACAAACCTGAAAAGCCCGACCATGATGTGGGATTTCTGGAGTTTAAACCCGGAAAGCCTCCATCAGGTTATGATTCTGTTCAGCAACCGTGGGACCCCCAACGGTTTCCGGTTTATGAACGGATATGGAAGCCATACTTTTTCCATGATAAATTCCCAAAATGAACGGGTATGGGTGAAATTCCATTTCAAAACCATGCAGGGAAATAAAACCCTGACAGGTGCGCAGGCTGATGAGTTAAAGAAGGACCCGGACTATGCACAACGTGATCTGGTGGATGCAATTGCGAAGGGTGAAAATCCAAAATGGGCATTAAAGATCCAGGTGATGACAGAAGAACAGGCAAAAGGTTTTCGCTGGAACCCGTTTGACATTACCAAAATATGGCCTCATTCTGAATTTCCGCTTATTGATGCCGGGACCATGGAACTTAATGAAATCCCGGCCAACTATCATGCCGATGTGGAACAATCAGCATTTGCCCCCTCGCATGTTGTTGATGGGATTGGACTTTCTCCGGATAAATTATTGCAGGGACGCATTTTAGCTTATCCGGATGCACACCGGTACAGACTGGGAGCAAATTATGAGCAAATACCGGTAAACCGGCCCATCAATCCTGCCAGTCACCATCAACGGGACGGGATGATGAATATTGATGGTAACGGACAAAATAGTCCGAATTATTTCCCAAACAGTTTTGATGATATCGAAGCAGATAAAAGCTACAAGGAACCTGCATTTAAACTGGATGGGGATATCGCTGATTCTTATGATAGAAATGAGAATGATTCAGATCATTATTCTCAACCGGGAGAGTTATTCAGGAAAGTCATGTCGGACGAAGAGAGAAAGCACACTATTTTAAATATTACAGGAGCTTTGAAGGGTGTTGAGGGTCCTAAAAAAGATGAGATCATCCAACGGCAATTAATGCATTTTTATAAAGCCGATCATGATTTAGCAATGAAAATTGCTGAAGGATTAGCATATGATTTTAAACCATAGTTCAGGATCATATTTCAGGCTTAATCCCTGCTCTGCCATGAAAGGTCAAGAAAGGCAAACATTGTTCCAGCCACCTTGAAGACAAGGGCAGTATCATTGAAAGGGAACCATCGAACTTGCGATCTTGCAAACTCTTATCCTTTATCTCTGACTATCAACTGAATATTCTGCTTGTACCTCTGTTCCAGTATCAGTTCCTTATTGACCATAACCCGGTCAATGGTGGACTGGTCAAAATAACGTATGGTGATCAGCTCGAGCCCCGTCTCGTAGCTCACCCTGAATTTCTGCTCCAGTTCGTCTATCAGGTTGCGCACCTTTCTCTTTTCATTATTAATGCATATCTGGAAACTTACGGCTGCATTCTGCATAAGCTTGATCTTTACGCCATGCTTATAAAGGCACCCGAAAATGGTTTCCAGGTTCTCTTCAGCAATAAAAGAAAAATCCAGGGGAGAGATCCTGATCAGGACCTGGTCCATGTTGAAGATAAATGAAGGGATCAGGCTGTCATAGCTCAGGTTACCTACCAGCGTCCCTTCCTGTTCAGGATGGATAAAGGATTTGATATACAGGTCAATATTCTTATTCTGAAGGGGTTTGATGGTCTTGGGATGAATAACACTGGCCCCGTAATAAGCCAGTTCAGTGGCATCCAGGTAGGAGATCTTCTCCAGCTTTACCGTATCATCAAACCATTTCGGGTCTGCATTCAGGACCCCGGGGACGTCCTTCCAGATGGTTACCTGCTCCGCCCTGAGCAGATGCGCCAGTATGGCCGCTGTAAAGTCTGAACCCTCCCGTCCAAGAGTGGTGGTATCATCATCGTTGTTTGAAGCAAGAAATCCCTGGGTTATATATATACCGTCATCGGCAAAGTTGAATGCGCCTTTTACCAGTTTCCCTGATAACTCCCAGTCAATTTTAGCTTCCCTGTGGTTGTTATCTGTCTTCAGGTACCTCCTTATATCCATCCATCTGTTTTTGCATCCGTTCTCGTTCAACCAGGCTGATACTATCCTGGTTGAAAGCAGTTCGCCGTAACAGATGATCTGATCGTAATCAAAATCATAATTCTGGTTAGGAACTCTCTCGAGCCTCCCGGCCATCTCCCCGAATACTCCCTCGATTTCTTCATGAAACGGATGTTCCCCGTCTGCAAATAACTGACCTGTAATCTCCAGGTGATATTCCTTTAAGGTATTAAAAGCCTGCTTCAGTTTATCCTTACGCTTATGATGATAATGATCTACGATCAGCTCAAGGGCATTGGTAGACTTCCCCATAGCCGAAATGACAATCACTATCTTTTGTTTAGGGTACATTCCCAGCACCCGTCCGACATTTTTTACTGCTTCGGCATTTTTTACCGAGGCTCCACCGAATTTAAATACTAACATTTCACAAGAATATATTTTAGTTATTATCAAATGCGAAGGCAAAATTAAAATTTTTACGGAGGAAACGAACATGAAACGAAAAAGCTAACTTCGCGGCATGGATCCCTCGGAACTCATTTCAGTTTATCAATCCGGCAGAAATCATAGTGAGCTGATGAAAAAGCTCGGCAGCGATTCAGCTGTGAACATTTCCCTGGATCATCTGGGCGGTTCTTCTAAAAGCCTGGTTCTTGCCTCCTGCCTGTCCGAACTGAAGCATATGAATCATCTGGTTGTACTGAACGATAAGGAAGCTGCGGCTTATTTCTACAACGATCTTTCAGGACTCAGGCCCTTGGAAAGCATACAATTCTTTCCTTCCTCCTTCAAACGATCGGTCCAGTTTGCCAACCTGAGCAGGGAAAACAATGTCCTCCGCTCATCAGTACTGGAATCAGCCAGGAAGAAGAAGGAAGGCAATATTATAATATCTTATCCGGCTGCCCTGATTGAGAAGGTCATCTCAAGAAAGGATCTGAAGGAAAACACCTTTAACCTTCGCCAGGGGGATAAACTCAGCCTTTCCTTCCTGACCGATTTTCTCGATGGATATGGATTCATGTCGGTTGATTATGTTTATGAACCAGGTCAGTATTCCATACGCGGGAGCATTCTGGACATATTCTCCTTCTCTGATAAAACGCCCTGCAGGATAGATTTTTTCGGTGATGAGATCGATTCCATACGGAGCTTCAACATTGACAACCAGCTTTCCATTGCAAAGATAAAAGATCTGTCCATTGTGCCTGACTTTCAGCTGTTTGACACAGAGACCCTGTCATCTGCAGGAAATCGCATCAGCCTGATTGAATACCTGGGTAAAAATACCCTTGTATGGGTAGAGGACCAGGACTATATCATCGGCCGGATCGATCAGGTTTACGGGGATACTGATCCTGAACTGCTGGCCGAGACAGACCACATCAGCATTTCGGATAAATCAGAACTGTTAATTACCGCAGAAGAACTGGAAACCGGCCTTCGGGACCTGAAGGTCGTACAAATGAACGGAAGGGCCGGCAAGGTGCCGGTATCCCACATCACCTACAGCACCAGCCTTCAGCCGGTGTTTAACAAGAATTTCGAACTGCTGCAGGAAGACCTGGAACACATGCATGAAGAGGGTTATAGCAGTTTCATTCTTTCAGATAATCCCAAACAGCTGGACAGGATACGCTCAATTTTTGAAGATCTGGAAGTAGATACCTCATTCACCGACCTCATCCTGGTATTGCATGAGGGCTTCATCGACCATGAATTGAAAATTGCCCTGTATACCGACCACCAGATATTCGACCGCTATCACAAGTTTAACCTTGATGAGCATTTCACAAGGAAAGAAAGCCTGAGTATCCGCGAGCTTACCGGACTGCACCCCGGGGATTACGTTGTACATATCGATCATGGTATCGGCCAGTTCGGGGGACTTGAAAAAATAGACCTGAACGGAAGGGAGCAGGAGGCCATCAAACTGGTTTACAAGGATAATGACATACTCTATGTCAGCATCCACTCCCTGCACAGGATATCCAAATACAAGGGAAAAGACAGCCACCCGCCAAAAATATACAAACTGGGTACGGGCACCTGGCAGAAACTGAAGCAGAAAACCAAGAATCGGGTTAAGGATATTGCCCGCGAACTGATAGACCTGTATGCCAAACGAAGGGGCGAGAAGGGATTCGGTTTTTCCCCTGACAGTTACCTGCAGCAGGAACTGGAAGCAAGTTTTATCTATGAGGATACCGACGACCAGCTTAACGCCACCCGGGATACCAAGGAAAGCATGGAAGCAGGCTTCCCCATGGACAGGCTGGTATGCGGTGATGTTGGATTCGGCAAGACCGAAGTGGCCATCCGGGCTGCCTTCAAGGCAGTGACCGACAGCAAACAGGTAGCTGTCCTGGTACCCACAACCATTCTTGCCCTCCAGCATTACAAGACTTTTTCCGAACGCCTGGCAGGATTCCCCTGCAGCGTGGAGTACCTGAGCCGCCTGAAAAACCAGAAAGACCAGAAAGCAATAATTGAGAAACTGGCATCCGGACAGCTCGATATAGTCATCGGCACCCACCGTATCGTCAGTGCCGATATCAGGTTCAAGGATCTTGGCCTGCTTATTATAGATGAAGAACAGAAATTCGGGGTTGCCGTAAAAGAGAAACTCCGCAAGCTGAGGATCAACGTCGATACGCTGACCCTGACGGCTACACCCATCCCGCGAACACTTCAGCTATCCCTTATGGGCGCCCGTGACCTTTCCATCATCAATACCCCTCCTCCCAACCGGCATCCTATTGTAACAGAGCTGCATACATTTAATGAAGGGATCATCAAGGAGGCCATAGAGTACGAGGTAAGCAGGAACGGGCAGGTATTCATAATTCATAACCGGGTCCAGAATATCGAGGAAATCAAAAAGCTGGTCGATCAGCTGTGCCCTGATGTTAAAACGGTTATTGCACACGGACAGATGGAGGGTTCCAGGCTGGAAAGGATCATGCTGGATTTTATCGAAGGCTATTATGATGTGCTGATAGCCACTACTATTATTGAATCCGGATTGGATATTCCCAATGCCAACACCATGATAGTTAACAACGCCCATCATTTTGGCCTGAGCGACCTTCACCAGCTCAGGGGCCGTGTAGGGCGATCCAACAAGAAGGCTTTCTGTTACCTGCTGGCACCTCCACTGACCCTGCTGACACCTGAAGCCCGCAGGAGGCTCAAAGCAATAGAGGATTTCTCAGAGCTGGGCAGCGGTTTTAACATCGCCATGCAGGACCTTGATATACGCGGGGCCGGGAACCTGCTTGGCGGTGAGCAGAGCGGTTTCATTGCCGAGATAGGTTTTGAGACCTACCACAGGATACTGGATGAGGCACTTCAGGAACTAAAGGATAATGAATTCAGGGAATTGTACTCGGTCGAGGGGAAGGAAGAACAGCTGCCAGCCACTGCACAATTCATCAGCGATTGTCATATTGACACGGATATGGAATTGTTGTTCCCTGACAGTTACATTGAGAATGTATCAGAGCGCCTGCGCCTGTACCGTATACTTGACGGTATTAAATCCCCTGCTCAGCTCAGCGATTTTCGTGATCAGTTGCTGGACCGTTTCGGCCAGCCACCCGAGCAGACAATACAGCTTATGAATGTGGTAAGGCTGCGCTGGATTGCTGTTTCACTCGGTTTTGAAAAGATCATACTTAAGAAGGACAAAATGATCATGCATTTCATTGCCGACCAGGAATCAGCCTATTACCGGTCAGAGGCTTTTTCCGGACTGATGCAGAGGATACAAAAACAAGCACAGAAATTCAGGATGAGGGAACAATCAGGTAAGCTGACCCTGACTACCGATAATATCTCCACAGTAGCCGATGCCATAGAAATGCTCGACCAACTGAGCCAGGTTTGAGCACTTGAATGGGTTTATACAAGTAAGCGTCCAGAACTGGACAGATAAGTGTCCAATCATGGACAATCTTCGCTGATTTATTAAATTATTTCGCAGTAAAGTCCTGACTATATTGATTTTACATCTAATGGCACATGCTTTGAAACAAGGTAAATAAAAATGCTCAGATGATACTCAACATCATTAAAATAGCCCTGCGAAACCTGTACCACAGTAAATTTTTTTCACTGATAAATATCCTGGGACTGACCCTGGGCCTTACCTGTTCCTTGCTGATACTCGCGGTGATCAGGCAGGAACTGAGTTATGACAGGTTCCACGAAAAAGCGGAT
Source organism: uncultured Bacteroidaceae bacterium (assembly GCA_964540005.1). Taxonomy (GTDB): domain Bacteria; phylum Bacteroidota; class Bacteroidia; order Bacteroidales; family SM23-62; genus CAZILN01. The sequence continues at coordinate 11,052 of CAZILN010000012.1, forward strand.
CATATTTTTGCCATTCAGTCCACCATGGACCTGGGCACAGGATCCTATACAACTGACCGTTGCGGATCTGCAGTAGGACCCGCCCTGGTTGAGGCCTTTCCTTCGATAAGCAGTTGTGTACGCCATACGCTTCCGCAGGAGATGCTGTTCACCTGGTACCCTGAAGACACCTTATCGGCCGCGGCTGGTGAACGGAAAAACTTCATTGAAAACATGATAGTCCTGGCAGACAGCAACTTCCTGGACTTTTTCTCCTTCCCGGTTATCCAGGGTAATCCCGGATCTGCACTGAATGACCCCTACTCCCTGCTTATGACAGAAAGCTCTGCGGAGAAATACTTCGGAGATGCCGATCCCCTTAACAGGATCATCCGGGTTAACGCAAAGTATGACCTGAAGGTCACAGCTATCCTGGAAGATCCCCCGGTTACCTCAAGCATACAGTTTGATTTTCTTATCCCGTTCAGGTTCCTTAAAGTGATGGGGGGAGATTCTGAAGGTTTTACCGGTAACCCGTTCAATACCTTTATATACCTGGATCAACCGGAATCAGCAGCCGGAATGGATACTACCATCAGCGGGTACCTGGACCAATACCAGGAGGGGGGAATGTTGGTCAGTCAGAGACTGACCCCCCTAAGGGAGTACCACAGGAAAGGCGAAAACCAGGGCCAGGTCATGATCATTGTGCTGAGCATCATAGCCCTGGTCATCATTACCATAG
>CAZILN010000013.1:0-4157 GCA_964540005.1 uncultured Bacteroidaceae bacterium
GGACTCTTCATCACCCAGAAATGCGAAGGTGCCCGAGATACCTATTCCTTTCGGATTTTCCACTTCAATCATCACCCAATAGCCATAGCAATCCCTAAAAGTTTGGATAATTGTACCTTCAGCCTGATTTGTAAAGGCTTCTTCCTCTTTCGTACAACTGAAAGCTATTGAAATAGTTAGCACAACCAGGACTAGTATTTCTATTATTATTCTCATAATATTTTTAAGCTTTTCTTTTCATTATTCTGATCCTTTTCAAGGAGTATTATTTTGAATTATGTCGCAATCAGGTTAATAATGATGAAATTATTATGCAAATAGTTGCGTTAAATTCGCCATAACTTCTCTATTAACGCCCCCCTTGTTTGTCCTTAGCCTGTTATTGTACATAGAATTATATTCTACTGCATTTTGCAGTATAGTGCTCTATGGGTGTACATAAGCTGGCATTATGGTAGAATATTACAACTCTTCTGGGAGGATGATATCTGAAGGCTGGATCAATGGTTAATCAAATGCATTTTTATCCGGGATTTCACAGCTTCGCCCCGTCACACCCAAAAAGAATTATCTTCTTTAAGAAAATGCAAACCAGTTGTTCTCCATGAGATATAGCTAATACTTTGCTGAGAGGATTGAAATATGAAATGAGAGCTTATACTGTTTAATTCTCAAAATCGGAAAAGGTAGCCGGTGATTTTGCAAGTTTTTTTGCAAAAAATACAAATGATTGTTTATTCCGCTGTTAATAAGACCTTTATGAATTGCATTTTTTTTAACGAAAATAAAGCGATCTCAATTAATACCTGAGGATTTGGGTGTCAATCTAAAACATCCCCCCCTTGGCGGCCAGCAAGGTATTTTTCAGAAGAGAAACAATGGTCATCGGTCCGACTCCACCGGGAACAGGTGTAATATAGGAACATTTGGGGGATACCGTTTCGAAGTCTACATCGCCTTTTAGTTTCCAGCCGGATTTGGTCTGGTCGGACTTGATGCGGGTGGTTCCTACATCAATTACCACTGCACCTTCTTTGACCATATCTGCGGTGACAAACCCGGGTGAGCCCATGGCTGCGATCAGTATGTCTCCCCGGCGGCAGACCTCAGGTATGTTCTGCGTGCGGCTGTGTACCATGGTGACAGTAGCATTGCCGGAAGGAGTTTTCTGTGATAAGAGTATGCTCATTGGACGGCCCACTATATTGCTGCGACCTATGATCACGCATTCCTTTCCTGAAGTTTCAATTTTGTAGCGTTTGAGCAGTTCGATAATACCGGAGGGAGTTGCCGAAACAAATCCAGGCAGTCCTAGCGCCATCCTGCCTACACTTACCGGGTGAAAACCGTCAACATCCTTGCGGAAGTCTATGGCTTCCAAGACCTTGCTCTCCGAAATATGGTCAGGTAAGGGGACCTGCACGATAAACCCGTCAATCGCATTATCATTATTCAGCTCGACGACCTTTTTCAGGACTTCCTCTTCCGAGACATCATCCTCGTAATGTATCAGTGTGGATTCGAAACCTATGAATTCACAGGCTTTAATTTTGTTTCTTACATAAGTTTCGCTGCCGCCGTCATGTCCGACAAGGACTACGGCAAGGTGTGGAGCTTTTTGTCCGGCAGTTTTCATTTCTGCCACTTCGGCAGCCATCTCCTGCTTGATGGTGTTGGCGGTTTCTTTTCCGTCGATGATGATCATGGTTCAGGTATGTATTATCCGGTGCCGGGCACCGGGGGTTAATGTTATTATTTACCCATCTGAGGCATCTGTCCCATCATGCGGTTCATATTCTTTCCTCCGCCCTTGTTGGTCATCATCTTCATCATCTTTCGGGTCTCCCCAAACTGTTTCAGCAAGCGGTTAACATCCTGGATGCTTGTGCCACTTCCGTCTGCAATACGTTTTCTCCTGCTGCCATTGAGTATGGTGGGATTTTTACGTTCCTGGGGTGTCATGGATTTAATAATGGCCTCCACTCCCTTGAATGCATCGTCGTCGATATCCATATTCTTTATGGCCTTTCCCACCCCGGGTATCATCCCTGCCAGGTCTTTGAGGTTACCCATCTTTTTGATCTGCTGTATCTGCAAAAGAAAATCATCAAAATTGAACTGGTTCTTGGCTATCTTCTTTGATAGCTTCCTGGCCTCTTCGGTATCGAACTGTTCCTGGGCTTTTTCAACAAGGGATACGATGTCTCCCATTCCCAGGATCCTGTCAGCCATCCTTTTAGGATAAAAAACATCCAGGGCATCCAGCTTCTCACCGGCGCTTACAAATTTAATCGGTTTATCCACCACAGCCCTGATACTGAGTGCAGCTCCGCCCCGGGTATCACCATCCAATTTGGTGAGTACCACACCGTCGAAATCCAGGCGATCGTTAAACTCTTTGGCACTGTTCACAGCATCCTGTCCGGTCATGGAATCAACAACGAAAAGGATCTCATGAGGGTCAACGGCTGATTTAACACTTGATATTTCCTTCATCATCTGTTCATCAATGGCAAGCCGGCCGGCTGTATCTATTATGACAACATTCCGGCCCTGCATCTTTGCCTGTTTAACAGCCGCCTTGGCGATCTTAACAGGATTCTGGTTATCCTCCTCCGTATAGACAGGCACATCTATCTGTTCCCCGAGTACCTTAAGCTGTTCGATAGCAGCCGGACGGTACACATCACAGGCTACCAGAAGGGGTGATTTGTTTTTCTTTGTTTTCAGGTGGCTGGCCAGTTTCCCCGCGAATGTGGTTTTACCTGATCCCTGGAGGCCGGCCAACAGTATAACGGCCGGGTTGGGTTTGATGTTAATATCGACAGCCTCTTCACCCATTAGCTCCGTCAGCTCATCATGAACGATCTTGACCATCATCTGTCCGGGTTGAACAGCTGTCAGGATCTTTTCACCCATAGCCTTTTCCTTGACATTGTCGGTGAAGTTTTTGGCTATTTTGTAGTTAACATCAGCGTCAAGCAGGGCTCTGCGGACTTCCTTCAGTGTTTCTGCAACATTGATCTCACTGATCCTCCCCTGCCCTTTCAGGATTTTAAAGGATCTCTCCAGTTTTTCTGTCAGGCTGTCAAACATAATATTCCTGCATTTTAACAGTTCATAAAAATAGAAAAAATCTAAGAAGTTCAGTCAGGATGAGCGTATATTACATCCTCTCGGGCACTTCGATTCCAAGCAGGTCAAAGGCTGTCTTAATGACTCTGGCAGTATTTGAAGAAAGAAGCAGTCGAAAATTCTTCTGGTCTGAAGTTTCCGCACTCAGGATGGAATAATCATGGTAGAACTGGTTAAATTCCCTGGCCAGCTCATAAACATAATTAGCTATCAGTGACGGGTTCAACTCTGAAAGAGCAGCCTCCACGATTTCAGGAAAACGTGCTATCAGTTTAATCAGCTCTGTCTCCTTGTCAATGAGTTGCAGGTCACTGTTTACTTTTTTCCCGGGGGAATCATCACCCGATTTCCTCAAGACTGAGCGGATGCGTGCATAAGTATACTGGATAAAGGGTCCGGTATTGCCATTGAAATCAACAGATTCAACAGGATCAAAAACCATATTCTTTTTAGGATCGACCTTCAGTATGAAATACTTCAGGGCCCCCATCCCGATTATCCGTATGATATCTTCTTTATCCGATTCATCAAAATCTTCCAGTTTTCCCAGTTCCTGTGACATACGACGGGCAGTTTCAATCATCTCATCCATGAGATCGTCAGCATCCACAACAGTCCCTTCACGTGATTTCATTTTACCATGTGGCAGCTCCACCATGCCGTATGAGAGATGATACAGGTTATCTGCCCAGGCATATCCGAGTTTCTTCAGTACAAGCTGCAAAACCTGGAAATGATAATTCTGCTCATTGCCCACAACATAAATGTGCTGGTCAAATCCATACTCCCCGTATCGCCTCTCTGCCAGTCCTATATCCTGGGTCATGTAAACCGATGTTCCATCCGACCGGAGCAACAGTTTTTCATCAAGTCCGTCTGTACCCATATCTGCCCACACCGATCCGTCTTCCTTCCTCTCAAGTACCGATCTGTCGACCCCCTTCAGAATGATGTCACGGCCAAGCTTGTATGTATCGGATTCATAGTCTATCTTATCGAAGTCCACCCCCAGCCGTTTGTAT
>CAZILN010000014.1:0-3740 GCA_964540005.1 uncultured Bacteroidaceae bacterium
ATTTTAGTAACAAGATCGATCTGGTAAAAAGGATAATTGACTGGATCACAAAGGAATCCATGGGAAAATACACTAAGATCATGTCACAAGATATCCCCTTTGAAGATAAGATCATGCAGTCTGTCAGGTTGAAAATGGAGCAGACCGATGAAATGAGCGGTGAATTCTTTAATGATTATCTCCTTCACGCTGATCCCGGGTTATCAGCCTACCTCAGGGAAAAGATGGCAGAGGGGATCAACATCATTATAAGTGATTACATAGAAGCACAAAAAAGAGGAGACCTGCGCAGCGACATCAAACCTGAATTTATTATGTATTTTCTCAATCATATGGTCACTATGGCAGAAGATCCTAATCTGCTGGCACAATACAAACGTCCCCAGGACCTCATCATGGAGCTGACCAATTTCTTTTTTTACGGGGTCCTGCCCAGAGGCAAGAAAAAATAACAATGAAAAAAACTGGCTTACATATTCTGTTTTTTGCTCTGCTGATACTTGCCGGATCCACCTGTTCCGCCCAGGAACTGAACTTCGAGGGAATGCTGGCTGGTTGGATGACGGGCAGCCAGTCACAGAAATTCAATGCCCAGACCGGTTTGAGGTATATTCCCGGACTCTCAGGAGCATACAAAATCAACGAAAAATATACCCTGGATGCAGAACTTTCCGGATACGTCAGCGGATCAGCCACCTTCTGGTCCAATGACAGCATCAGCCTGGATGAACGGCTGAAACCCTACCGGATGTGGGCCAGGTTCTCGGGTGACCAGTTTGAACTAAGGGCCGGACTGCAAAAGATCAATTTCGGGTCCGCCACGATGCTTCGGCCACTGATGTGGTTCGACCAGATCGACCCAAGGGACCCCCTGCAGTTAACGGATGGTGTTTACGGACTACTGGGCAGGTATTATTTCCTGAATAACGCCAATATCTGGATTTGGGGCTTATACGGCAACAAGAATGTCAAGGGATGGGAATCCATTCCCTCTGACAAGAATAAGATAGAATATGGGAGCCGCGTACAACACCCGGTCGCTAACAGGGGTGAATTGGCTCTGACTTATCACCACAGGCATGCTGATTACAGTCCATACGCGATCACCGATACCAGGACGGGCAAGTCTGCTGTCAACGAGAACAGGATAGGCATCGACGGGAAATTCGACCTGGGAGTGGGACTGTGGTTTGAAGGGACACTGGCTCATCAGAACATTGATTCAAACAACATCCAGCAATCACTGAACCTGGGACTGGACTATACTTTTGGACTGGGGAACGGCCTGAACCTGATGACAGAATTTGTCATATTTGACGTTTCGGACCAGGCTTTTACTCCTGGACAAGGCGTTTCATTCTCAGCCCTTTCCCTTAATTACCCGCTCAACTTATTTGTAAATCTCAATGCAATAGTCTTTTATGACTGGTCAAATAATGACATATATAATTTCGTAAATTGTTCCCTGCAATTCGATAAATGGAGCTTCTATGTCATGGGCTTCTGGAACCCCGAACGGTTCGGTATCTACCAGAACCTCGAGGGCACCAATCTCTTTGCAGGCAAAGGAATGCAACTAATGTTTGTTTATAACCATTAAAAAACTCAAAATGGAAAATGGAATTATTGTGACCGTTGACAAGATGGTAAAAAGATTCCCGATCGGAGGCGGGCATTTTACTGCTTTGAACGGCATTAATCTCACATTTGGAACAGGTGAATTCACAGGCATTGTCGGTCCATCCGGATCAGGCAAGACCACCCTGCTGAATATTATCGGATCCCTTGACACCCCTTCTGAAGGGACAGCCACAGTGATCGGCCAATCGGTAGGCAAGCTTTCCCAGAAAGCAGCCTCACTGTTGCGCAAACAGCACCTGGGCTTTATCTTTCAGACATACAATCTTTTACCCGTATACACGGTCTTTGAAAATGTAGAATTTCCGCTTCTCCTGTTGAAAATGTCACATGGTGAAAGGAAACAGGCAGTGCTGGATGCCCTGGAGTGGGTTGGACTGACTGATAAAATCAAATCCAGGCCGGCACAACTGTCGGGTGGAGAATGCCAGCGGGTAGCTATTGCACGGGCAATGGTTAAAAAACCCAAACTGGTACTTGCCGACGAACCTACTGCAAACCTTGATGCAGCAAACTCTCATCACATACTGCAGACAATGGAAAAACTGAACCAGGACCTGAAAACCACCTTCATCTTCGCCACTCATGATGACAAGGTGATCAAGTACCTGAAAAGAAAGATCACGCTCGAAGATGGAAAGGTTGTTAAAGATGAAACAGCTTAATTCCCAGTAAATAATCTAATCATGACAGCAATAAAATTAGCTTTAAGAAATCTGATCGGAGCAGGTCTGCGGACCTGGCTGAGCGTAATTATACTAGCTCTTATTCTGATCCTGGTCATATGGCAGAATGCGATAATCGATGGATGGGACAGGATGGCCATGAGGGACATGATCGCCTGGGAGATAGGCGGGGGACAGATCTGGACCGAAGGATATGACCCTTATGACCCCTTTACACTGGAGGACAGTCACAGGACTATTCCCCAATCATTCAAGGATGAAATACAAAAGGGCAATATGGCCCCCATACTTATAACACAGGCTTCTATATATCCTGAAGGCAGGATCATGAGCATCATGCTCAAGGGAATTGATCCCACTCAGCAGGTAAGTGAACTGCCAACAGGAAAACTCAGGGAGGAGTACGATGCAATTCCGGCCATCATTGGAAGGGGAATGGCACGTGATTCAAAGCTGAATATCGGGGATTATACTACAGTCCGGTGGCGCGATGTGGATGGCACGTTTGATGCCACAGAACTGGTGATCGCTGACATATTCAAATCTGATGTCCCTGCCATTGATAACGGACTGATGTGGGTCGCGATTGAAGACCTACAGGAAATGACACAGATGCCGGGGGAAGCCACATTACTGGTTACCGACCAGGATTATATATACACGGGTAATGAAAGCGGATGGGTATTGAAGGACCATGATTTCCTGTTGAAGGATATGAAGGATATGATCAAGATGAAGAAAGTCGGGGGGTCGGTTTTTTATATCATACTGATGCTCCTGGCCATGCTGGCTATATTTGATACCCAGGTTCTTTCGATTTTCAGGAGGCAGAGAGAGATAGGAACTTATATGGCCATGGGTATGACGCGTGGCCAGGTAGTCAGGTTGTTTACCGTGGAAGGAGCCATGCATTCTGTTCTGGCAGTAGTCCTGGGCGCCATACCAGGGATACCCCTCCTGTATTATCTGTCCAAAGCAGGTTTTGCAATGCCTGCGGGTTCTGACAGTATGGGACTGCCAATTGCTGAAAAGATATACCCGGCTTACAGTGTGGGATTGATCCTTACGGTCATGATCCTGGTTATAATTACCACGACTGTAGTCAGTTTCCTGCCCTCGAGGAAAATATCTAAAATGAACCCGACTGAAGCAATTAAAGGAAAATTACAATGATACGATTTCTGTTTAAAGGATTATTACGTGACCGGCAAAGAAGCCTTCTACCATCACTTGTGGTGGCAGCAGGAGTCATGCTTACGGTCTTTTTTGTATGCTACCTTACCGGCATAATGGGAGGATTTGCCGATTTCACCTCCAAATTCTCAAGCGGACATGTTAAGATCATGACCCGCGCCTATGCCGATAATATGAACCAGAAGCCCATAGACCTTGCATTGACTGATGTGAGCGAATTGC
>CAZILN010000015.1:0-14122 GCA_964540005.1 uncultured Bacteroidaceae bacterium
GCCAATAAATGAAAAACAGGTTTGCCCTTACTGTGGCAATGACACTTTTCGTGTGTATATTAAGATTATTATCGACGATGCACGTTTGTATTGCGCAAAGTGTGGGAATTTTCAATAACCGTTATTCCATTATCATATCCAACTAATAATTGCTTCTCGCATAAATTATCAACTTTCTCATGCAGGCAGATGGGAGCTTCTGAAGGACCGAATTAGGAAGATAATTAATGACAATAAGGAGTGATCTCTTATTAGAAAAACCACTGTAAATACTTGTTTTACAGAGGTTTAACTTAGTAGTCCGTAGGGAAATCGAACTTTGGTATTAATCTAATGTTGGTGAAACACAGGTGAAACAGAATAAAGGGAACGGAGGTGCGATTTGCAGAGTAAGATTGAAGACCTGTATGATGGAAGACTTATACAATGTCCATCACATTCCTGAAAGTATCAATTTTTTGGGATCTTGTCTGTTATCCCAGAATGTAAGCAGCTCGATTTCTTTCTTTCGGGGTTTAATACGATAATAGAGAGAAACATGCCTTGTAATTATACCTTTTCTTATGTGCTTATTCTTTTTTGCGGATATGAACATTCGCGGATATGAACATTCGCGGATTTTTCGAAATATTCATCAGTATATTGTTAACTTCAGAAATAAAATTAATAACAGAACTTACTCCCCATTCTTTTTCCAAGTAATTCAAAATATTAATATAGGTAAGTCTTGCCCTTGGAGACCAGATAATTCTCATTTCAGACCATATTTAGCCTTAATCTCTTCCATTACTTTTTCGTGAGGGATTCCTTCTCCACGGTCTAACTGGTCTAAGCCTTCTTGAATTGAGGCTCTTTCTTCATCGCTGAGTTCATCCCACCAATCGGTTTCACCTTCCTGTTCAAAAATTTTATTGATCTTTTCAAGTAATGAAGGTTTATCGGTATTCAGGATTCGTTGAACAAGTTCCAATTTTTTAGCTTGAATATTCATAATCTTCAAATTATATTCAAAATTAATGTTTACTGATGACTTTTGTTACTTGTTGCTACGTTTATATCATAACAAACCCGGCATTTCAGCCGTGTTCGTTGTTTTTCTATCGTTGCAATATTGTAACGGATTTTTCCAATTTTACTTTAGGATTAGACAGGAACTTGAGTGGAGGGGTGATTCTAATTTGTTCTAAATTTTAATCTGATTAATATTTCGTTATGCTCTGATTGATCGACTTCAAGGCTGGCATGATGAATATCCAGGATCAGATCAAATAATTCAGCGGTGAATTGAGCCTTGGGATCCACTGATTCATCACTCAGTAATAATTTCGATCTCAATTTATGAATTCCGGATTCAATGGATTTTGGGTTTAGTACCAGTATATTAACAGTCACTTCTGATTCTGACTGTTCAGAAGAAAAACTCATACTCGCGTCTTGATCCATAATCGATGAAGTAGCATCAACGATAGAGGAAAGTAACTTCATTAATAGATCTTTATTGCCTTTCAGAGTTATGTCTGAAGAAAAATTTGAATGACTGGCTTTGATTCTCTTTTGATTAAGTAATTCAGCATTTCCCAGCAAACAGAATTCAATAAATTGTTTTAGTGAGATATCCTCTAATTTAACGCCCTCCCTGCTTGATTTAAGGCTTGTAAGTTGAATTGCAGATGAAGAAAAATCCTCCAGTTTGGAAACAGTTTGGTCAAGAAAATTAACAAGATCAAAAAGATCTTCCGATCCAACCTTGGCTTTTAATCGGTCAACTGTGCCAAGAATATTATTGAGTGGCTGGCGGATTTCCTTGCTGATCATATCCAGGAATTCAGCCTTAGATCTGTCCATTTTAATAAGTTGATCGTGTGCTTCTACAATCTGACTAAGTGCATCTTTCAGTTCCTGTGTCCGTTGTTCAACTTTCTCTTCCAGTAACTTGTTAACCGATTCAAGTTTTTCACGGCTCAATTTCAACTCCAAATGGGTTGTAACCCTGGCCAGCAGTTCTACAATATCAAAGGGCTTGGTTATGTAATCCTGTGCACCCAGTTGAAATCCCTTGATGATATCTTTTTTGTCAGTTTTACCTGTCAGGAATATAATGGGTATGTGATCCGTGGTCTTATCCAGTTTCAACTGACGGCAGACTTCATACCCGTCAATACCGGGCATCTCAATATCAAGGAGGATCAGGTCAGGCTTGTTTTCATCAAAGGCGATTTTCAAAGCTTTCTCACCATCTGTGGCAATCATTCTTTTATAACCCGAAAGAGCTTCTGCAAGAATATCAATATTTTCCGGTGCATCATCGACGATCAAGATCTTCTGTTCAGCGGGATTAAAGTTTTGAAGATTGTCAATCATGTTTAGGGAATTGTTAGATTTTAATTCCAATTAGAACAACATCATCGAGTTGCTCATTATCTCCCTTCCACTCATCAAATACATGTCCGAATATCTTCTTTTGTTCCTTCATCGGTTTTTCAGCGTTTTCCAGTATTAACTCTTTAAAAGCTTTGTATTTGAATTTTTTGTTATCAGGTCCACCAAACTGGTCAGCATAGCCATCAGAAAAAATATACATCTGATCGTTCTTTTTAATTTCTATTGTATGATTCGTATAATCATCCATTCTGACATGAATGGATACAGGCATCCGGTCGCAATTGACCTGAATTAACTCCATGTCTCTAACCAGGTACATCGGATTTTGTGCCCCCGCAAATTCTATGATATTTTGATTGTTGTCAATGGATATCACTACCATATCCATACCATCCTTAATTTCAGTTCCGGAATCCTGACTCAACGATTGAATGATCATCTCCCTCAAACGTCCCAATATCCTGGCCGGTATGGTGATATTTTCCCTCCCTATAATCTCATTCAGGAAGGCTACCCCAAACATGCTCATAAATGCTCCCGGAACTCCGTGACCTGTACAGTCAGCTCCAATGAATATGACCTTGTCGTCCATTTTTCTTGCCCAGTAAAAATCTCCGCTGACAATATCCTTTGGCCTGAAAAAAATAAAATAATCGTTCAGTATCTCTGATAGATGCTTATCTGTAGGCAATATAGCATTCTGGATACGACTCGCGTAATTAATACTGTCGGTGATCAGTTTGTTCTTTTTTTCAATATCTTTTGTGTACCTGGCAATAGCGTCCTGTGATTTCTTTAAGGTCATCTGAGTATTCACACGAGCTAGCAATTCATTGGTATTAAAAGGTTTGGTTACATAATCCACTGCCCCCAATGCAAAACCTTTCACTATACTTTCGGCGTCAGTTATGCCTGTAAGGAAAATAACCGGGATATCTTTTGTACGGTCAACTGCTTTGAGCCTTCTGCATACTTCATAGCCATCCATCACGGGCATTATTATATCCAACAGGATAAGGTCAGGAGGATTATCATCTATGGCAATTCTTAGCGCTTTTTCCCCATTCAGCGCAATGATTTTCTTATATCCTGTCAATATGCTTGTCAGAATATCTATGTTCTCCAGTGTATCATCGACTATCAGAATTCGTTACTGATCAAATTCTTGCATAAGAATTATTATTAAATACTTTTAATCAACTTATCTACTATTTTTACTGCTTTATAAAATTCATAATCAGATATATAATCCTTAATTTTCTTAAGGTCTTCAGCATATTTGCCGATGCCCTGTAGATTTTCCAATTCATCCGCTCTTTTTGCTGCATCAAAATCGTTGTTTCCAAGCAATACACTCAATTCATCCAGCAATTCTCTGAACTGCACCTTATCCATATCCTCGTCCTGACCTTTTTGACTTTTAATTTCTGCGACTTCCTCCTTCTTTAAAACCCGGTTTATTGAATTAAGAATGGGTGTAAGCAAGTTATCAAGGCCGGACATTTCGATATCAATATCAATTTTTTTCTGTTTTTTAAGTTTGTCATCAAGACTGACTGTAAATTTGTGGAGGTCTGTTGCCCCTATGTTTCCTGAAACTCCTTTGAGGGTATGTACCATGCGCTCAGATTCCTCGATTCGTTCTTTTTCCAGGCTTCTTTTTAATTCAGAAATAAAAGTTGAATAATCCTTCGAGAACTTACCAAGTAGTTTCAGATACAATTCACTGCTGTTATTCATTCTCTGCAAACCGTCTTCAGTATTTAACCCTTCAATGACAGGTATATTTACCCTATGTTCTTTTTTAGAATCGCTTAGCGAGGCAACTTTTTTACCGGTACTTATTCTTTCCGGCCTTATCCACCTGGCAAGCGTTTTATAAAGCCTTTCCGGATCTATCGGTTTAGTCACAAAATCGTTCATCCCTGCCTTCAAACATCTCTCCTTTACACCTGCGATAGCATCGGCTGTCATGGCGGCAATGGTGAGATTTTTGTAATCCTTCAGCTTCCTTATCTCACGCGTAGCATCATATCCATCCATTTCGGGCATCTGAAGGTCCATAAATACAAGTTCATATTTTGAGGGTATGCCTGAAGCCCTGACCATCTCAACCGCTTCCTTTCCGTTATTGGCAATTTCTGTCTTAATACCTGCTGCTTCCAGCATGCCCATGGCCACGTCCTGGTTAATTTCGTTGTCCTCAACCAGCAGAACCAGGGCTCCCTGCAATTTTGACAAAAGATCCTCAGTCAATTTATCGGTTTCACGTGCGGATAGTTCTTTATTAAATTTGATGATCCCGATGAATGGCTGGCATCTGAATATACTGAATCACCAATATTTACTTCATTTGATGAGATTTGGGACAGTGTTAGAGGAACTTATAATACCGACTTTAGATTACTCGTCCATGGAGAGTTTCCGAATGAAAATCTAATTGCTGCAGAAGTGAAAGCCATTATTGAGAAGCTGGTTAAAAATAACCACGGTTCGATGTCCATTTATTGTTTCACCTCTGTTTACCTGCAATTCTAAGTGACCTGCATTCTGTTGTTTTCCAGTCGTTTATAATAAACGACATGTTCTCCTACGGACTGCCAGAAATTGGTATTATCCAAGTGTTCAAGGACCTGGTTCACTGGAACCCGTCATACCTGCCATCCTGCACCTGTATCAGCAAGTTTCGCCGCTGAGAAATACTTAGCCCATACGTATCTGGTCAATATCAATCATTCCGTTAATCACGGCATACACGGTCAGTCCCGATATTGACCTGATACCAAGCTTTTCGACAATGTTTTTCCGGTGGGAAATTACGGTATGAATACTTATGGAGAGGGCATCCGCTATTTGCTTATTAATATAGCCCTGAGCCACTAGTTTCAAAACTTCCTGCTCCCGGTCCGTTAACCCGGCTGATATCGCAGGTCTGTTTTTCCCCATGTCGTTGCTGGCCAGATGAGCTATCCTGGTGAGTAGTTCATCTGCCCGAATATTGATTTCTATCCTGTCGTTCAGGGGATAGGCTGGAGGATGATCACCGCCGCCACCAGTTGATATCCCAAGCAGCTTTACAATATTCCTTTTCTTCAGCGGGTCAATCAGGCTGCCGGTCCCATGCAGCAGACAGGATTCCTGGACCACTATTACAATGATCAGGTCACTTAATTGTTTATAATCCTGCAGCTCTTCAACGGAAGATAATTCTATCACTTCGTACTGGCAGGAAGCACGGATTATTGAGACAATGCCCTTGCGCAAAAGGTCAGAGTGGTTTATAACGATGATCCTTCTATCCATTCTTCACCAGCCTTTCAATTTCACGAACCTTCGGCACCAGGATTTTATCCTCGATCCGTGCATGTTCCTTTAAATCCTCCTCGAACAGGAACAAGGCATTCAGGAATGAATAACACTGTTTGGCATCATAAACCGGACGGAGGTACTTTATAATGATATTCTTCAGGTCAAGGATTTTTTCGTCAATATTGGAATGCCCTTTTTCAAAATCACTGATTGAATAACTGCTTCTTACCTTGGTACCTGAACCGGTATCCGGATTTTCTGACCTGTTTAATAATCCAAGCACATAAGGAAATACATTTTTTTCCTCCTCATCAATGTGGGAGAATATTTCCTGCTTGTACTCGTGGTAAAACCTGCGTATGATCTTCAGGTCCTTTTCTTCCCCAGTATACCCGGAAAGAAAATCGTCGAGCAGGACCTCAATGGAAAGTACTACGTACTTAAGGTAATAGCTGTGTGTCTTTTTCAGGTAATTGATGATCAATAAGGGTGAGAAGGAAAGCAATTGTTTCTCAGGAAAATAATCCTCGTTATGAAAGGTGTTAATAATGGCCAGGAAAAAATTAGTATCAACATTATTCAGCCGGCATACCTCGTCAATTGTTTTGTCCCCGAAACCAAGGACAATGTCAAAGCGGTCAACTACCGGCAGCAACAGGTGGTTGGTATGTATGACATCGGCCAGTTTCCAGTCTGATGTAAAAATCTCCATGATCGGTGGTTATTTATTCATAAAAGTAATGCTTATTCAGCCAAACTGAAAAATAATACTGTGGATATGGTTCCTGCTCCGGATACCGGCTCAGGCTGAAGATGAAAAATCCCAACAAATAGGGATTTTATATGTCCCGCCGTAATTATTTCTTTGTATCAATGTAATCATTAAAGTCCTAAAACTGAAGGGTGGATCAGGTAAGTGATCATAGGCCTGTCAATACAACAGGTATTGACAGGGTGCTGGCGCATAAAATATGGGGCCTGCCCATATTCATCGGGGTGGTATTTTTAGTTTTTTTCTTCACTTTTGTTCTAGGCAGTTACCCTGTTGCATGGATTGAAGCATTATTTTCCTGGCTCAAGGAATTCTCCTATCTTCATATTGCACAGTCAACGCTGAGGGATTTGGTTGTCAACGGGATCATTTCAGGTGTCGGGGGTGTGGCTGTGTACCTTCCGAACATCATCCTGCTTTTCCTGTTTATATCATTAATGGAGGATTCGGGCTATGCGGCAAGGACATCCATGCTGGTTCACAGCCTGATGAAAAGGGCAGGTCTGCGCGGGAACTCATTCATACCCCTGATGATGGGTTTTGGTTGTAACGTGCCTGCAATTATGGCAACAAGATCCATAGACTCCCGTCGCGACCGACTCATCCCCATCCTGATCATACCCTTTATGTCATGCAGTGCAAAACTGCCGGTTTATATTCTTTTTATCAGTGCATTTTTCCCTAACAATAAAACGCTGATGCTGTTCGGAATATACTTGCTCGGTATATCTGTGGCCTTGGTTACAGCCTTGCTACTCTCAAAAACCTTCCTGAAGAAACAGGAGGCGCTGGTCAGTTTAGGACTCCCTCCCTATAGGGTACCTGGTGTGCGTATTATTCTGAGAAATATGTGGCAAAAGACTATGTACTTCATTAAAAAAATGGGAGGCATTATCCTGGTGGCATCAATCATTATCTGGGTACTTGGTTATTTTCCTGTTCCGCAGGAGGGTGAAATGGCAGACAGGGTTATGGAGCAGAGAATCTCAGACCTAGCCGTGCAGGGAAACATCAATGCAGTAACCCGGGAAACCGGCCCGTATCCGGACATGGCCGGCCACACCGGAACAGGAATAGCACAAAGTAACCTGCAATCCTACCGCCTGGAAAATTCCTACATTGGAAAGATAGGAAAATGGATCCAACCGGTTTTCCGACCCCTTGGATTCGACTGGAAAATGAGCGTCAGCCTGCTGACGGGTTTACCCGCCAAGGAGATAGTGGTAAGCACCCTGGCAATCCTATACAGTTCGGACACATACGGGGCAACAGAAGTGACTATCAGCCAGGTATTTTATTCGAACCTGGGACACGACAGATCAGCTCTTGTTGCACTAAGTTTTATGATCTTTATTCTTATGAGTTTCCCCTGTATAGGTACCCTGACAGCCATCAGGCGGGAAACGGGTAAGGTTGGCTGGATGATGTTCAATTTACTGTATACCACCGGCATTGCCTGGATAATTTCCTTTGCCGTTTACCAGGCAGGAAGTTTTATTGTACAATATCTTTAAAAACATCTTCCGTATCTCACCATTGTTTTTACTGTTGACCAATTCATATTAACCTGAATCACTAATGTGGTTGTATTAGCCTGTATATCTTCCTGTTACCATAGAATGGAATACTGCTGTTATTTATTTCCGGTTATATCCGTATGAAACGAACATGCCGCATAGAAAATATATGTTTCACCATTGTTACACCTTACTAATAATAAACCTTTCAACCATCTGATTATCAGCTGTCCACTACTATTTTGATTATCCCCTGCGGACTGCAGGATAATAGCAGAACTGATAAATAATATATATAAATTTACAGTATCAAAAGAATTCTCACACTGTGATCTCAAGTAAACCAGTTATAATTTTAATACTAAGTCTGGCATTAAGCTGTACCTTAACTTCAGGTCAATCTTATTCTCCCGATACCATCTGGGTAAATATTCAGAAAATCGATAGTATTAATTTCCGGCATTCTCTGAATATTTTGGATCATCGCATCGAGGATCCCCGGTTTATTTCAGTATATGAAAAGAAGAAGTTGTTGTTTTTTCCCGTCGATCAAATTGTAATGACCAATCAGCCTGTTGCCGACATATTAATGAAATATCAAAATGAAGAATCTGATGATAAATACCTTCTGAACATTCACGAATATTATATAGATCAAACATCCTCTCTTTTTAAGCGTAATCTTAAGCTTATAGGTGCACTTGAATTATCTGAGACAGGAGATTCAGACACTTCCCTGTTAGGAACATTTTACTATGATCAGCTTATACAAAAAAGTAAAAAACTTACCGATAGTATCAGCTTTACTGAAGCACTCCGCTTTTTTACCTATCAAATTGTTCATGATATAAATGCTGTATGTAACGATACAGCTGAGATAACAAACCCAGGGGATTATCATTTCCGAAGAGGAGTAACAGCAGCCCATAAAAACTTATATATTACCAGCGATGTATTTTATGGATATACCTTCTGGGGCTTCGATGCAGAAGTATACTTTTCTGACCCAGAACCATCTGACAAGTTTTCACGAAAAAGTCACATGTTCCGGTATCTCAACCATATCAACCGGGAATCTGTGGCAATCTCGCGTAAGATTTCTTTGTTGAATTACCGCTTATCTGACCAATGGTTATTTCAGAATAAACATGCCTTTTTGATAGGATTTAATAAATGGCACGATATTGATGAAGCCAAACGGACCCTTGAAGAGATCCTTCTTTTTCAAATTACTGCATCACAACGAATTTGCTATAATAAACTCGATAACAGGGGATTTACTTTTGGAATAGGCCTTATGGAGGAAGCCAGTTACATTATCTATAATAAGCCAAGCTTTAATATTGGATTTTTAATTAGTTGCGGTTTTAAATTTTAGTGTATGAACAGGTTTTTATATATAATCTTTTTTCTGCTAGTCTGTATACCCGGAAACTCGCAGAAAAACACCCTGTCAGGAATCGTTTATGATGCAAGAACAAGAGAAACCCTTATAGGAGCAGCTTTATTACTTAATGATGGATCAAATACAGGTACCGTGTCCGACCAAAACGGTTTTTTTAGTTTGTCTAACATTCCACAGGATACTATTGAGCTTGATGTTTCTTATCTGGGTTATGAAAGAAAAATAGTGACCGTACTGTTCAACGATTCACGCAAACAGTTTATCGAAATATATTTAAAACTTAAACCAATTGATTTAAATGAAGTTTCTATAACTGAGTTATCATCCCTCAGGGTAGGCGACCGGGAAATTGAAACCAGCTATCACAGCCTTACACCAAATACAATTCTTAATATACCTACTGCCCGGAACGATGTGTTTAAAGCAATACGGTTTCTGCCGGGTATTGAAGCAACGGAGCCCCTGTCACCTTTAGTATCTGTGAGGGGTGGTGACCCGGGTGAAAACATGATAATGCTCGATGGTGTAACAGTGTATAATCCGTATCATTTTTTATCATCATCAAGTATGTTTAACATGCAGACTGTAAAAAATGTTGATCTGCTGGTAGGTGGTTTTGGAGCTGAATATGGTGGCAGAAATTCTTCCGTTATCAATCTGACTACTAAAGATGGAAACCAGGACGGTTTGCATGGCGAAATAGAACCTTCAATTGTTGAATCAAAAGTTTTTCTTGAGTTTCCGGTAAATCAAAAGACCACTATGATGGTTGCCGGTCGGATGAATTATGATGCCATTGGAAATTTTATCCTTAAAAGCAATAACTATTTCTATGATGCAAATGTTTCACTCACGTACCGGTTTAATCCTAAAAACAGGATAGATATTAAGTATTTTGGCTCGAAAGATCACACATCCCTGAACTTCATAACCTTATATAAATACATGGGGTATACCATGGAACCTTATATAGATACCATAATAACACAAGTATTTAATGATCTGGATTTTATCTGGGAAAACCAATGGCAAAATAATATTGGTACTGTAATTTGGAAATCTGTTATTTCTCCAAAAATATATTTCCGTTTACAAGGCTATGCATCACTGCATAGTGCCAACAATTATACAGATCTCCAGATGGATGTCGAAGATATATTTTATAATACCAGTACCAATTTTATCAGCAAGGTGTATGATTACTCAGCCAAAACATCCCTTAACTATACTCCCTTTTATGGTAATGAAATAAAAATCGGATTAGAATTTAATAAATACCATTTCGCAAACCAATATATAATAAATAAGGTAGATGGTAAAAAAGTCCAAAGCAATCCCCGGCTATTCTCAGGTTTTATTGAAGATAAAATCAAATTGGGAAGCCTGATCATAAGACCGGGAGTGCGTTTTTCAAGCTTCAACCAGAATAGAATTAATACTGAATCAAGGGTGAATATAATATATGCACTGAACACGGGTTGGAAAATAAAGGCCGCATACGGACATTACTATCAGTATCTGAACAGTATGAACACCCAGGAACTGGAATACAGTCAATTTCTGGACTATTATTACCCTCTTAATAAGCTGGAACCCAGTTATTCCATTCACTACATAGCAGGTTTAGAAAAGGGAATAGGGAACAACCAACAATTACTGGTTGATTTCTATTATAAAGATATTGCCAGGACCTATATTTTCGATTTGATGCAAAGCCAGGCTGAAGCTTTTACATTTTCAGATAAAATAATTGAGGGAAAAGGGAAATCCTATGGTGTGGAAATACTCTGGAAAGGCTATGTCAATAAAATCTCGGGGTGGAGCAGTTATACTCTGGCACACTCAGTCCGGTCCTTCCCTAACATAATGAATGGGGCTACCTATCCTTACGATTACGATCATCTGCATACCCTGAAAGGGGTGCTGAACTATCAGGTATCCAAGCGAATCAGCTACAGTGCCGATTTCATTTTTCAGAGTGGAATGCCGCGATCGGTTGAAAACACTTTTCAGATGTTCTATTCATACAATCCTCTTGCGGGCTACATGGATTACAGTCCCCAGTATACCATCGACCAGAAAAACAGTTCCCGGATGCCCTGGACTATGAGTATTAATCTGGGAGTGAAAAAACAAATCGTAAAAGGTTTTGGTAAAGATCTTGCTAACTTTTTTAAGGCTGACGATTCATATTTTTTGGTAAACATCAGAAACTTACTGTTTTTAAGACGCAACGTGTCATACTATATTCCTTTGCCAGGTGCAGACTTCTACCTGCCTCTAGGGTTTAATTATATCCCGTCGGTTAGTACGAGTTATACTATAAAATTTTGATGTATGAAATTGAAAAAAGTATTTTTAATTATCGCAGTACTGCTTGCTAATATGGGTTGCGAAGAAGTGATCGAATTTTATGCGGGCATACCCTTTCAACCCAAAGCCATTAATTCCGAATATACACCGGGTTTAAATATTTTTGGGATCTTAAAAGCCGGACCATCTTACGATACACTTAACCATTTCTTTGAAGTGCAACAATTATTGCATCTCTCAGATACAGCAGGGATAATAATTAATGAAGCAGAGATCATCCTGGAACAAATAAGCAATATTGATAGCCTAAGCATCTATCCCTTAGTCAATTATAACGAAGGCAACTATACAAACAGTGAATTAAACCCTGATTTTGGTGAACAGTGGAATTATGTCTGTACTTATGATATCTTTACGATAACCAGCCATACCCGCATACCAAACAAGCCTGCCTTGCTACCAGGAAGCATGGTAGCAACTGATAATAACATAACATTTACAATACAACCTGATACTACGGCATTTCTATATGAAGTTTTTTACTTCAATAAATCCGATTATGTCTTTAAGCGTATCTTACCTGATAATAATGAACCAACAAATGTTGATCTTAGTATCCGTTTCAGAGATATAGAAGGTAGTAATCAGCTGTTTATATTTGCTTACGATAAAAACTATGAAAAGTATATCTCAACTTCAAATATCTTTTATAAGCCTAATGCTTATCGTCCCAGGTACACTACCGTAGAGGGTGGGTATGGCTGCTTTTGCTCAACAGCTAGCATAAAATTGGAACTTTAATAACTCTACCGGTAACAATATACCCCTGGAATTGGTATCCTGAAGGTATCCAAAACACAGCGCATACTAAATGAGTTTGGGTCTACCAGGGACTGCAGGAAGTGTTATTCATCATCATCGTCATCCTCATCATTATTTCCGGCATACTTTGCAGGGTAAGATTGATTACCCATGGCTGAGTACCAAAGGATCCTGTTAAGTACATTATCATTGCCGGCATCAACGTGGTCAAACTGCGGATCAAGGCTTTGCCTGGCATAATGAAGTGCTTTCCCTGAGAGACTGGTAAGCGGCGGATTCATTTCGTCGAGAGGGATCCTGTTTGGGACCGCTTCATATGAAGTATAATCCGGAACAGATGTAAAACATTCAAACATCAAGGAAGCGATGGCGTCCTGGATATTCATCGGTGGCAGTCCCAGGATCTGTTCCATGGTACGGATCATAGAAGGCTGGGAATAATAAGAAGTAACCGTTTGCCGGAGCCTGGAATAGGGACTGATAACCAGGCCCATGGTACGGTAAGCAGAAAGATGATCCCACCCGGACTGAGAATCATCTTCGGTGACAAAAATGATTGTATTTTCCCAGAACCGGCTATGAGAAATGGCTTCGACAATTCTTCCCAGTGCCAGATCATTATCTGCCACCTGCGCCCTGGGCGTAGGAAAACCTGGCCGTGTTCCTGTCGTATGGTCATTGGGGAGTGCAAGAATCATTAATTCCGGTAAGGAATCACCTTCCATGGCTTCGTATTCTTCCCATTCCTTGATAAAGGCATCTGCCCTGAGAATATCAGGAATAGCATGGTGATCATACCCCGGATATGTCTGACTGAGTATTTGTTTAACAGGTTCCACAGTGGTATGATTCGTGAAAGAGAAAGGTTCTCCGCGCAGGAACCCCGAATATATATCATTCCAACCCAGTGAATAATTGAAACGGGGTATGCAAGCCTCACCATAAATTCTTGCCGATTTGCCATTCCGTATTGCATTATCCCAGAGAAAGCCGGTGGGGGCATATACAAGGGCATCATTTTGCACATGTGGATAGCTGCGGAACCAGGCACGGACATTTTTCTCGATATAATCCGTTACTATGGCAGCATCGGTCCATTGATGGCCTTCGGCTGAACATTTCCCGGAAACATGATATGCATCCATAAGCTGAAAGTCAGTGGCCAGTTTATGGGTATTCGGAGTGACTTCTTCTCCAAAGATACAAAGAGAACTATCTCCCCGGCCCTGCTCCATATCGCCCAGTAACTGGTCATAGGTGCGGTTTTCTTTAATGATATAGACAACATGCTTGAAAACGGAGGGTTCGCCAATCCGTTCGGGGACCGGTTTTGGTTCCGTATTTTCCCGTGGAGGGAGTTGTACCCCGCTTAATCGTGATAGCTGGTTCAAGGCGATGACCTCCTCTGTATATTTTTTCAGGGATTTCTTCCCCGGTATGTCCACGATAGAAACCGATGCCAGCATATGGTGAGAATTATAGGCCGGTGTTGTCGAATTTTCAGGTATCAAAGCCAATCTGGCTCCCTCACCTTCCAGGTTGGTAATGAACATCCGCCTGTCGCGAGATAAACATATTGCCGAAGGATAAGCACCTGTGGGG
>CAZILN010000016.1:0-5301 GCA_964540005.1 uncultured Bacteroidaceae bacterium
TATCACGGTTGCCGGTAAATCCGTGCATACCCTGACCGATCATCCTGATCCCTTTTTGTATAGCCTCTTCAAAGGTACGTCCTATCGACATCACCTCACCGACAGATTTCATACTGCTGTCAATCAGCTTGGAGACGCCTATAAATTTATTAAGATCCCAGCGAGGGATCTTGCATACGATATAATCCAGGGCAGGTTCAAAGAATGCGGGTGTCGTTTTAGTAACAGAATTCTTCAATTCAAAGAGTCCATAGCCCAGTCCAAGTTTAGCGGCCACAAAAGCCAGGGGATAACCGGTTGCCTTTGATGCCAGGGCGCTGGACCGGGATAAACGGGCGTTTACTTCTATTACCCGGTAATCATCTGATTCCGGATCAAGGGCAAATTGTATATTGCATTCACCTATAATCCCAATATGCCTGATGATATTTATGGAGAGCTTTCGCAGTTTGTGGTATTCATGATTGTTCAGGGTCTGGGAAGGAGCAACAACTATGCTTTCACCTGTATGTATACCCAGGGGATCGAAGTTCTCCATATTGCATACTGTGATGCAGTTGTTGTACTTATCCCTGACGACTTCATATTCTATCTCCTTCCAGCCTTTCAGAGATTCTTCGATAAGTATCTGACTGGAAAAAGAAAAAGCCTTATTGGCCAGTTTTATTAACTCATCTTCATTGGAACAAAAACCGCTCCCCTGTCCGCCAAGGGTAAAGGCAGCCCGGATGATAATCGGATATCCCAGTTCACTGACTGCCGTCCTGGCTTCATCAACTGTGTTAACTGCCTTCGATCTTGGAGTTTTTACCCCGATCTCATCCAGTTTGTTTATGAATTTTTCCCGGTCCTCAGTATCAATAATAGCCTGAACAGGGGTTCCGAGTACCAGTACATTATAACGAGATAATACATCCTGTTTATGCAGCTCGATCCCACAGTTCAGTGCTGTTTGTCCCCCAAAAGAAAGCAGGATCCCATCGGGTTTCTCTTTTGCGATAATTTTCTCAACGAAATAAGGGGTTACCGGTAGGAAATATACTTTATCTGCGATCTTATCTGAAGTCTGGACGGTAGCAATATTAGGATTAATGAGTACTGTTTCAACATTTTCTTCCCGTAAGGCTTTTAAGGCCTGTGAACCCGAATAATCAAATTCACCTGCTTCTCCGATTTTCAGGGCTCCTGAACCCAGTATTATGACTTTTTTTATGCTGCTATCCATTTGAGGTTTGTTATCAGACCTGCTTCTGAGGCGCCTCAAAAATAGTAATTAATTGAAAAAAATTGTTGTGTATCAGAATAAATGTATAAATTTACAGCGTTATTGTATAAATATACATAGTGAAGACAAAAACACAGAGGCTGCTGAAAATAAGGAGTATTATCAATAGAGATAAAATATCCAATCAGGAAGAGCTGATGAGACGTCTCAAGAAGGAAGGTTATGAATTAACACAGGCAACATTATCGCGGGACCTGAAGCTCCTGGGAGCAGGGAAAATTCCTGACATACAGCATGGGTATGTGTACATCCTTCCGGACAGCGAAAACCATGATGTTCCAAGGATGACTGCCGACAATTTTCCGTTAAATGGATATTTATCCATAGATTTTGCCAATCACCTGGCTGTAATGAAAGTACTTCCAGGCTATGCCAGCAGTATTGCTGCGGCAATTGATGACATGGAATCATGGGAACTAATGGGAACAATTGCAGGTGATGATACCATACTGATCATCCCAAGGGAAGGAATTACGAAAGACAATATTATCAGCGTACTGGTAAAGATCATACCAGGTGTAAAGTAAAATATCAAGAAAGTATAGATCTCATGAATAAATTTATATTAAGCATAGCAAAAGAGGAACACCTTGAATATGTCGCGGAGATAGAAAAAGCCATCTTAGAAGCTTCCCAGGTGAAAGGGACCGGTATAGCAAAAAGATCGGCTGAATATCTGAGTGATAAAATAATAAAGGGAAAAGCCGTCATCGCACTGGACGGTAACAGTAAATTTGCCGGATTCTGTTATATAGAGTCATGGGGCCATGACAGGTTTGTTGCGAATTCAGGATTGATCGTGATCCAGGAGTACCGCGGACAGGGTCTGGCCCTCAAAATCAAAGCAGAGGCTTTTAAGCTTTCCCGTAAAGTTTTTCCCGTTGCAAAGATGTTCGGACTCACAACCAGCCTGGCTGTTATGAAGATCAATTCAGCTCTGGGATATAAACCGGTAACATTTTCCGAGCTGACAGATGATGATGAGTTCTGGAAGGGATGCCAGACATGTGCCTATTATGACATTCTGTTCCGTACCAACAGGAGCCTATGCCTTTGTACAGGCATGCTCTATGATCCTGAAAAGGACGGCAAGAAAGGACTTATCAGGGGTTTGCGGAAAAATGGGAAAACATTAAAAAATAAGGCATCCGATAGAAAGGATCAATTAAATCAAAGGAAAGGATAAATTATGGCTAAGAAAGTTGCTTTAGCATTCAGCGGTGGACTGGATACAGCTTTTTGTGTTAAATACCTCAGGGATGATCTGGGATATGAAGTCCATTCAGTGCATGTAGATACCGGAGGATTCTCAGAAAAAGAATTAGCTGAGGTAGAAGAAAAAGCCTATGCTCTGGGAGCCAGCCATCATTCGATTATTGATGTTTCGGATCAGTATTACCGCAAATGCATCCGGTTCCTGGTGTACGGGAACATGCTGCGGAATAAATCATATCCCATGTCGGTCAGCTCAGAGCGGAGCTTCCAGGCAATGGCTGTAGCAGAATATGCCATGGAAAAAGGGATCAACACCATTGCTCATGGCAGTACCGGGGCAGGTAATGACCAGGTAAGGTTTGACCTGGTGTTCCAGATCATGATACCCGGGGTGGAGATCATCGCTCCCATACGGGATAAAAAACTCAGCAGGCTGTATGAAATGGACTACCTGAGGAAAAAGGGAGTGGATATGAATTCCGGAGCGCATGACTACAGCATCAACAAAGGATTATGGGGCACCTCGGTGGGGGGGAAAGAGACCCTTAGTTCACACAGCGGGCTACCGGAAGAGGCCTGGCCCGGCCAGTTAAAGGAAGAGGGATCCCGGGAGATCATCCTTGAATTCGAAAAAGGGGAAATTGTGGGGGGACTTGACGGGATAAGGGAAATTAATGCTGCAGGTTCCGCCTTTGCAATAGGACGGGGCATCCATACCGGAGATACAATAATAGGAATAAAGGGAAGAGTAGGCTTTGAGGCACCCGGTCCGCTCATGATCATTGGGGCACACCAGGTCCTGGAAAAACACGTTCTTACCAAGTGGCAGATGTACTGGAAAGACCAGCTGTCGGAATGGTACGGGATGATGCTGCATGAGGGACTGTATCTCGACCCTGTTATGCGGAATATAGAGAAATTCCTGGAAGACTCTCAGCAGAATGTCAGCGGCAAAGTCTTCCTTAAACTTCAGCCCTATTCTTTCGAAGTAAGAGGGGTGGAATCGGTATTTGACCTGATGACCGCCTCGGGGGCAAAATACGGAGAAGAAAATCCCGACTGGTCGGGAGAAGATGTTATAGGATTCACTAAAATCATCAGCAATTCATTGAAAACGTATCATGCAGTAAATAAAAATAAGTAAATACCATGAAGAAAATAAGCATCCTGGGAGGGGGAAATATTGGCAGGGCAATAGCAGAAGGTCTGCTGTGTTCAGGCTTATACAAGCCGGAAGATATTTTTATCACACGCAGGAACCATGAACTTTTAACTGATCTTGAAGAAAGAGGGATAAAAACCGGTAAGCAGAACAAAGATGCCGTTAAATCCTCGGAACTTATAATTGTTGCCGTTCAACCGGGACAAGCAGAGGAACTGATAAAAGAGATCAGTGAAGAAATTGATCCTGAAAAGCATCTGATAGTATCCGTTGTGGCAGCCATGAAGATCAGTGAGATCAAAGGACTGCTGGAAAGGGAGGTCCCGGTCATCAGGATAATGCCCAACACTGCAATATCCATCTGTGAATCAATGACTTGTATTGCCGGCAACCAGGAGGATCAATCCCGGATGGATGAGGTCAGGGAGCTTTTTGAATCGCTTGGATCAACCATAGTCATCAGCGAGTCACTGATGAAAGCGGCTACCATCATTGGTGCCTGCGGTATAGCTTTCTTCCTGAGGTATATACGGGCAGCCTCACAGGGCGGTATCCAGGTTGGGTTTCATGCCGAGGAGGCTCAGTTTATTGCTGCACAGACTGCCAGAGGAGCAGCTTCCATCCTGTTGCAGACAGGCAGCCACCCGGAAGACGAACTGGATAAGGTTACAACTCCCAGGGGATGTACTATAGCCGGATTAAATGAAATGGAACATAATGGCTTCAGCTCAGCACTTATTAAAGGGATTGTAACCTCGTACAGGGAGCTGGATAAACTTATTGAGGAAGGCTGAATCCTGCGGGCGTATGCCCCGCAGCTTGCTGCTTCAATCCGGGAAAAGAAAAGGAAATGAACATTCATACATATAAGCGCGTGAAAACGGAGCAACTCAATAAGCAGGCAACAGACCTGTTGTGTCAGCTAATCCGGACACCTTCCCTGAGCAGGGAAGAGGGTGCTGTGGCTGATATCGTTGAGGGATTCCTGAAAATCAATGGGCTTGAATCCGGAAGGAAGCATAATAATGTATGGGCAAGAATTAATTCGGGACCTGATCTTCCGGTAATCCTGCTGAATTCTCACCTGGATACGGTTAAAGCCGTGGAAGGATGGTCTATGGATCCTTTTGTGGCAACTTTTAAGGATGATTGCATCTACGGATTGGGCAGTAATGATGCGGGTGCATCACTGGCAGCATTGATGGCATGCTTTATATACCTATCCGGTCAGAAGGATCTTCCGTACAACCTGGTATTTGCAGCCAGCGCGGAGGAAGAGATATCCGGTACAAATGGCATCGGCAGTATACTGAATGATCTTGGTCACATAGATCTTGCCATTGTAGGTGAGCCAACAGGGATGAGAATGGCAGTTGCCGAAAAGGGATTAATGGTCATTGATTGTAAAACCACCGGGAAATCCTCACATGTAAGCCATGGCGTTGATAACAATGCCATATACAATGCCATGAAAGATATTGAATGGATCAGAAATTACCGCTTCGAAAAAGAATCGGAGCAACTCGGATCCGTCCAGATGCAGGTTACATTAATACATGCAGGTTACCAGCATAATATTGTTCCGGATCGTTGCAGCTTCGTATTGGATGTCAGGAGCAATGAATTGTATTCGAACAGG
>CAZILN010000017.1:0-7107 GCA_964540005.1 uncultured Bacteroidaceae bacterium
GGATGGTAAACCTGATCATCTGTTTTATTAAATTCCCATCCACTGATCAACCTGCCTTGAATATCATAAACATATATTTTCCTGTCGTTAGTGGGAACTGCTATCCTGTAATCCCTGTTCCCGTCATAATCAAATAATGATATTCCGGTCCGGGTTGAAGCCCTGAGTGCCAGAGGATACTTCTCAACCTTATTCCCGTTCCTGTCAATCAGATGAATATTATCCTCCGTGCTGAATAAGTATTGTAATTTACCATTTTTATAATAATCTATCTGAAAAATATCTGAATTAATCTTGCCTGAGCCAGGGATTTTCCACAAAACCCTTCCAGAACTGTTAATCAGGTATATGCTGTTCTCAGAATCCTGAAGAAAAATTTCTTTTTCATTTGTATAATGGTTCACTACAAGTTTTGGTTTCATTGTGAGCGGATTATCCAACCTGCTTTCCCACAGCGTATGTGGTTCTTCTTTAATTTCCTGTGAATACTTCAGAAAGGAATTACTGTATAACAATTGATTCTCGTTGGAAAGCTGGTAAGAGAATGCCTGAAATTTCATGAGGCTTTCCATCCTGGATCCCATATCACTCTGAACATCCTCGCTGAAATACCTTCCAAGTAATTCAGCAGACCTAGGAATATTTATATAAAAATGAATATTGGATCTGGATGCGGTATAGTCCGACAGGCGGTTGAAATCAAGGTCACTGTCAAGAGTAGATTGCAACATATTCAGATGAACGTATTTTGACAATGCATTGATTGAATTTCCAAATACCAGGTAATTTCCGATAAAAGTGCAGTAGTAATTATTTATCCCTGCCATGAAACTTCCGAAAAGGCTTTTGCCAAGGTCCCTCACAGGTATCTGATAACATCTCTGATCATAGTCATTCGCAATGATCTGGTCAAAAATAAGATGTGAAATATGAATGGCCTCCTTATCAGAGATAAGCTGTAATATTTCTTCAAGTACCTCCGCGGCCTCGCTCTGGCTCTTGCACCTGAAAGCATAAAATATGTTATCATCACCTTCAAGATTCTGAATATCTGTGAAAATCAGGGCCAGTTCCCTGTCGATCAAACTGGCAAATTCCTTATCTATTTCAATACCGTATTCTGTATTGAATTCATCCATTTCCTTTTTATACGATCGTAACAATCCATTAATATCCAGGTATTCCTCATACTGCTGTTTGTATAGTTTATAATCTCCGAATCCAAAAGCCAGAAAACAAGCAAAGTCAGAAGGAATGATCCTCTGTATTTCGATTCGCTGGGGAGATTGATTTTGAAACAGGTTCAACAGTTGAGTGTTCACGGGTTCTGTACTGCTGAAGCCATTTAACAACAGTGCTTCATTTTTAAGGTTAATATCCAGTGCTGCCCATTCAGCAAGGTCCCTGGTCCCATCCAGGTATGATTGCACTCCATCATTGAGAAGGGGAGATATTAATTGTGGAAATGTCTTTAGATTCAGGTACAGATTTGCGTCAACATGCTTACCAGCAGTACCCTGGATCCGGCGAAACCCAGGCTGCAGACTCAGGGGGCTGTTCAGATCAATTTGCCTTACAGCCTCTTCAACCAGGATAGAAGAATGACTGAAAATAAACAAGCCATTACTGATGGAATAGGCAAAATTCTTTGAAGTCCCATTCATAAAATTTGCCTCGAAGATCTTTTTTAATTCATATTTTCTTTCTGTCAGTTGTCCATGACCTGTGATATGCCTGGCCATGAAATCCAGGATCCGTTTTTCATCATTCCTGTCCCTTAGAGATACATAGAAAATATATTCATACCTGAACTTGCCGGCAAGGTGAATGGAAAAAACAGCTTCCTGTCTTTCCAGGAAGTTCCTTATATCCTGATTACTTCTTGTAATGGAATCGAGGAAGCCAATTTGATGATCTATTTTCTCAATACCGGGAAAATTCATGAGTTCAATCCAAATTGGATTTTTCTCTCTTTCCTCAATTATACGTATAAGTTCAGAGCTTTTTAGAATTAATGCTGCGTCGTGAGGGATCGCATCAATGGACCGGGAAGGTTTGAATTCCTCCCTGTTATAGGCAATATAAATCACAAATACCAGGATAAGAATACAAAGAATAGATAACCAGAAGAGAGGTTTTCGCACCATAAGGATCTATGTGTTTAATCCTGCGAACACATGTCCCGCTGCCAGCAGTGGGATACGGGAGCGCAAAAATAATAAACAGTGGATCGAAGAGTGGTATATTCAATCTTCGATCCATCCAAAATTATAAAATTATTAATATTGAAGCTGTTAGATAAATAAAGTAATTGTTAATAAGATACACACAGCAGTATGGTGCCACTTAGAGAGTAAGTGCATAATTTTGGAATAATTATTGTGGGTAATTAGATTTGCCCATTTCTCAGATGTTTGTATGAATACAGTAAGGATATGTCTCAGCCTGCTATTGTTATCAGGGGTCTTCTTCAGTCTGTCTGCTCAGCATATTATCCTCCTGGATGAAGCTACCGGTATTCCGGTCGAGAATGTTGCAGTTTTTAATAAGACAAAAGACAAATCCCTTATTTCAGATAAAAACGGCAGGGCTGATATTAGCATCTTTGCCAGGGATGACAGCATATACTTCCAGCATCCTTCATATGAGGATTATGTCTTTACACTCAATGAATTAGTTGCCTCAGACGGACCTTTTTTTCTTAAAAAAAGGAATATCATGATGGCTGAGTTTGTCATTTCAGCGTCAAAAAACAAGGAAAAGAAGTCTGACCTCCCTTACAAAATCGATGTTCTTGAATCAAAGCTTCTGTCAACAACTGCATACCAGAATTCGGCTGATATATTGCAGGAGACCGGGAATATTATGATCCAGAAAAGCCAGGGTGGAGGAGGCAGCCCGGTCCTCAGGGGATTCGAAGCAAACCGTATCCTTCTGGTCGTGGACGGGATCAGGATGAATAATGCCATTTACCGAAGCGGGCATCTTCAGAACTCGCTGACAATTGACAACAGCATACTTGAAAGGGTTGAAGTCCTTTACGGTCCATCATCAGTGATGTATGGCAGTGATGCTCTTGGTGGGGTTATCCACTATTATACCAGCGAACCCCTTAGTTCCGGAATTGAGATCCAATCAAATCTGCAGTATTCAACTGTCAATAGGGGCAAGTTATTCCATGCCCATCTGAATGCGGGCAATGAAAAAATTGGGAACATTATCAGTTTTACATTCAAGGATTTCGGGGATATCAGGTCCGGTCGCAACAGGAAAGATGGGTATGGAGACTGGGGCCTGGTTAAAAATTACACCGGATGGATTGATGGTACGGATACCATGCTTGAAAATGCTGATCCGGAAATACAGAAGAAGACGGCCTACAGTCAGTATGACTTTCTGAATAAACTCAGATTCAGTCCAAACGACAAACTCGATCTGCTCCTGAACTTTCAGCACTCAACATCCTCCGATGTACCTCGCTTTGATATGCTTAATGATTACGACGGGGATACTCTCAAATATGCCGAATGGTATTATGGCCCGCAGAAACGGACCCTTGGGGCCCTCCAGCTTAAATACAGAAAATATAATTCACTTTTTACCAATTTCTCTGCTAACCTGTTTTTCCAGAAGATTGAGGAAGACAGGATATCCCGCAGGTTTGGTGTAAGCGATAAACTTCATCAGGAAGAGGATGTCTTTGTATATTCATTCAGCTTTGATTTCCTTAAAATTCTTAACCAGGATTCACGCTTACTTTATGGATTGGAATATACCCATAATGACGTTTTATCTGATGCCTATTATATTAATATTAATACTTCACTTATGCAGCCTGCTGAAACCCGATACCCCGATAATGGCAGCCATACCAACTCAGCATCGCTTTATACAAATTACAAGAGAGACTTCCAGTCAAGGTATATTTTCAATGCCGGTTTACGCTATAACTATGATCATCTCAAATCAGCATTCATGAATCCTGTTCCTTATGAAAATATTAAGATCAGCAATGGTGCCCTGACCGGGAGTGCCAGCCTGGTCTACCACCCTGAAGAGACATGGCAGTATAACCTTCTTTTATCAACCGGATTCAGGAATCCCAACGTGGATGACTATGGAAAGATCCGGGCAAAAGGAGATTACATTACTGTCCCCAATAAGGATCTGAAACCGGAATACACATATAATTTTGAATTTGGTACAACCAAGACTTTTAAAGAGCTGTTCAGCATCAGCGGAACCTTTTTCAATACCTATCTTAACAATGCCATTGTCAGGACAGACTTCTCCATAAATGGTTCTGATTCCTTATGGTATGATGGTCAGAACTACAGGATCATCAGCAACACCAATGCCAGCAGGGCAAATATCAGCGGTTTATCAATGAGTATTTCCTCGGAAATGATGAACAATCTTGGATTCAGAAGCACATTGAATATCCTTCAGGGCAAGGACCTGAGCAATGATGTTCCTCTTGGACATATTCCTCCCCTGTTTGGCCGTACGTCGGTTGACTACAGCCAAGGAAAATTTATCGGTGAAATCTATGTGCTGTACAGCGGTGAAAAGCCATTATCCCTTATGTCTCCATTCGGAGAAGACAATGAAACAGAAGCACTTGAAAATGAAGGTTATCCTGCCTGGCATACAATAAATTTCAGATGTTCCTACCGGATCGGCAATTCCCTTGAGATACAGGCAAACCTGGAAAACCTTTTTGATCGTTTTTACAAATCTTTTGCATCCGGTGTCGCCGGTTATGGAAGGAACTTTTCTTTTACTCTCCGTTTTTCACTTTAAGTATTTATAGAATGAAAATTGATCCTGTAATCCATGAAAGCTGGAAAAATCACCTGATGGATGAATTTAATTCTTCATATTTCCAGGCATTAAAAGGCTTCCTTCAGGAAGAAAAAACCCAGTTCCAGGTATATCCTCCCGGTTCACAGATATTTGCTGCTTTTGACCGTACACCCTTCGATAAGGTCAAGGTGGTAATACTTGGACAGGATCCATATCATGGCAAGGGCCAGGCTCATGGATTATGTTTTTCGGTTCCTTACGGTATCAAGGCTCCACCATCACTGGTAAATATATTTAAGGAGATACATAGTGATCTGGAAATCCAGGTACCATCACATGGCAACCTGGAATCCTGGGCCGCTCAGGGAGTATTCCTTTTAAATGCTACCCTGACAGTAAGGGCCAGCCAGGCTGGATCACACCAGAATAAAGGATGGGAGATTTTTACCAATTCAGTAATCAGTCATTTATCCTCATCAGCAAACGGCCTGGTATTTCTGCTCTGGGGTAAGTATGCGCAGGTAAAAGAGGAATTGATCGATTCTGACAGGCACCTGATCCTGAAGGCAGCCCATCCTTCCCCATATTCCGCGCATGCAGGTTTTTTTGGTTGCAGGCATTTCTCCAAAGCAAATGAATATCTTTCATCAAAAGGGAAAACTGAGATAGACTGGTCACTTCCCCCAAATTAATCGTCCCGGATATAACTTTGGCATGGATTTTGAAGCTATAATGGTAACAGTTCATCCATCATATACCTGATCTTTTTCAGGGCACCGGGGCAACACCCGGTTTTTTTTGTCAAAAGGATTTAAAACCAATAATTCCCCTTACATCACTAAGAGTCTTTGATGCACTGGCCCGGGCCTTTTCAGCACCCAGTTTTACAGCCCTGGCAATGTACTGATCATCAGCATATACCTGTTTTATCTTTTCCCTTAAAGGGGCTGTAAAGGCATTGATATCCTTGCTTAGTTGCTGCTTCAAATCTCCATACCTTATGTTACAGGTATTATACTGATCTGTAAAAAAGTCTATGGTATCTTTCTCTGAAACAACCTCCATCAGGGCAAAAATGTTTTTAATGGATTCTGACATTTCCTGTTTTTTTTTAGTCGGACCTGCATCTGTAACCGCCCTCATAACTTTTTTATGTATGACCTCCGGTTCATCGATCAGGTATATACCATTACCCTCAGATTTGCCCATTTTCCCCGATCCGTCAAGTCCGGGTATCTTTATCAGTTCTTTCCCGAAATTATATGGTTCAGGCATTGGAAAATAATCGACACCGTACATCGAATTGAAGCGTTTGGCAAATTTCCGTGTTATTTCCAGGTTCTGTTCCTGATCCTTCCCGACCGGGACTTTATGGGAACGGTGTATGATAATATCTGCCGCCATCAGTACTGGGTAAGTCAGCAAGCCGGCATTAACGTTATCAGGCTGGCTCCTAACTTTTTCTTTAAATGTGGTAGTCCTTTCCAGTTCACCTATATAGGCATTCATATTTAAAAGAAGGTATAATTCAGGAATCTCCGGGACATCACTCTGCACATATAAAGTTGCCACTTCAGGATCAATGCCAGCCGCCAGGTATTCCGACAACACCCTTCGAACATTATCATGAAGGTCATCAGGTTTTGGA
Source organism: uncultured Bacteroidaceae bacterium (assembly GCA_964540005.1). GTDB lineage: Bacteria > Bacteroidota > Bacteroidia > Bacteroidales > SM23-62 > CAZILN01. Next base: position 6,455 of record CAZILN010000017.1, read on the forward strand.
TGAGTCGTAAGCGAATGATAATCAGCCACAAAGAAGTAACAATTATACTCGTGCTGCATTTTAACAAAATTCCTCACCGCACCAAAATAATTACCCAGGTGAAGGTTTCCGGTAGATCGAATACCGCTAAGTACTGTTTCCATGATTCTCTATTTTCAGCATACAAAGCTAAAGAAAAAAAAAGTGTATTTTTACATTCCTGATTATTATGACTTTATAAGATGACAATTGATAATGAAATGGTTGACCGGATCGCTGCTCTGGCTTATCTGAGTTTTGAGGATGAAGAGAAAGAGCAGATACGCGGGGATCTTGAAAAAATCCTGAGTTTTGTAGAAAAGCTGAATGAGCTTGATACTTCGGATATCGAACCGCTGATTTATCTTTCCAGCAGTAGTAAGCTTCTCCGGCCGGACCTTCAGACAGAACAGATAAACCGTAAGGATGCATTGCTTAATGCCCCTGATTCCGATGGAGAATACTTCCTGGTGCCTAAAGTAATTGATGATAAAACCCGCAGGCTTCAATGAGCTCCACAAGACAACAGAAGGTAGGCAGGCTGATTCAGAAAGAACTGGGGCTATTGTTCCAGGAGAAAACCAGAACATACTTTTCCGGTAAGATGATTACTGTAACATCTGTCCGAATGACTC
>CAZILN010000018.1:0-5907 GCA_964540005.1 uncultured Bacteroidaceae bacterium
AATATACTTTGCGGCTATTTTATCTCCCTTGCCTGCATAACCCCGGCCGTGCATTCCGGGGGCACAGAGATCCTCGATGTATGCCCGTGCCGTTTCAGTTACCTGTGCCTCAAGCAGGGCTGTGAAACTCCACAGGAATACGATCATAAATGGGATCCTGGAAGCCATAAATTATTCATCTTAGGACTCCGGAAATATATTCCGGAGAATTTTCCTGAAAGCTCTTACTCGATTAATGTGATTAGACCTACTCTATTTCCCTGATCTTGATGTCACGGAACCAGATCATACTTCCATGATCCTGAAGGGCAATATGTCCTATTTTGGAAGAGCCATAGGCAGGAAAGGCATCCCACTTATCCGATGAAACCCGTTCCTTCCAGTCATCGGACCAGAGCTCGTAGTCCACCACTTTTTTTCCGTTCAGCCAGTGTTCCACGTGGGCATGATCTACCAGTATCTTTGCGGTATTCCATTCCCCCACAGGTTTCAGCTCTTTGTTCTCGGCAACGTGCATGGCGTAGTTAGCGGCTGTTTTCTGCCATTCTTCAAGCGGAATTGTGTCACCACTTTCCTCATCAATCATTGGGGGGAAGCCCAGATCATCAAGAAGCTGGTACTCGGGTCCGGTTTCAAATACTCTCTTAAAGGTATCTTCCTGAACCAGGTAAAGAATACCGCTGTTCCCTTCCGGGGCAATTTTCCAGTCCAGTTTCAGTTCAAAATTCTCGTACTGTCCGGTAGTAATAATATCCCCGGTTGCTTCTGTCCCGTTACCAAGCGCCTTCAGGGTTCCGTCTTCCACGATCCAGCCGGTTACTCCTTCCTGCTGGAAGGATCTCCAGCCCTCCAGTGTTTTGCCGTTAAAAAGAAGTTTCCATCCTTCTTTTATCTCGGCCTTGGTCAGGGTATTATGTGCCGGTGGTTTTTCAGAACAGGAAATCAGCAGAACAATGAATAAACAAATGAACGTAAAGGCAAGAATTCTTTTCATGGTTTATGCTATTAGTTTAGTAGCTATAAAAGTACTAAAAAATGGATAGTACACAGGAGTCTGATTTGGAATAAGATTTATTACTTTTAGTTTTTTACCTGAAGGGATAACTATTATTTACGATGAAAGCAACTATCAAAAAAAAGATAAGTGATCTCATTTCTTACCTTGAAACCAACAGGGGAATGCTGGTTATTGATGCTGACACCCATGCATCAGACACAGAGAATCTCCATCCATCAATTGCAGGCAGATTCAAATCAGCTCCTGATTATTATCACGGAAAACCGGCTTCAGCGGAAGACCTGTTACAGGAGATGGAAATGGCCAGTGTAGATATGAGTCTCATATGGCAGAACCCTGCAGCTACATGGTACAGTGAGAATGAAAATGAGAATTATGATTCCCTGCTTGCAGCAAACCGATACATATTAGATGCTACTGTAAAGTATCCTGAAAACTTTATCGGGGCAGGATGGACAGATCCGAGGGCGCTGGGTATTGAGAAGGCCTTAAGCCTGGTAGATACCTGCATACAGGATTTCGGTTTCCTGGTGATAAAGCTGAACCCGGCACAGAACGGGTTCCTGATTGACAGTGAACCGGTCTTTACCATCCTTGACAGGATTATAGAAATGGGCGGCATCCCTGCGCTTCATTACGGGGCTGATACCCCCTATACACCTGCAGAAGGTTTGTCAAGACTGGCAGAAAGATATCCTGACCAGGCAATAATAGCTGTACATATGGGAGGGGGAGGTGCCGGTAACCGGCAGGCTGAAGAGCAGTATCATAAATCAAGAGAGATTGGGCTTAGACACCCGAATATACGGTTCATCCTGAGTACCCGCCGTGATACTCACACGGAATCTGATCTTATCGCATACCAGCTGGCCGGAGAGCCCTTTTCACGCAACCTTTTCTGTGCCAGTGATGCACCTTACGGAAGGATGACATGGAATTTCGGAGGATACCGGTGGATGATACTCAGCCTTATGGATCATGAAAGTCATACGGACGAGCGGGTAAGGCAAAGCCCGGGTTTATTTAACGAGGAAGATATGAGAAATTATCTTGGTGCGAATTTTGCAGAATTTATAATTGACGGATATAAGAAACTACTTAACAAGAACTGATAACTTTAACATGAAAAGAATTATTGCAGCAATTATCTGTTTACAGTTAGCTTTATTTATTTCTGCCCAGAATACTGCTGATCTGACCATCGTTATAAGCGGTCTGAAAAATACCAGCGGGCAGATCCTGATTGCATTGTTTAACAGTCCGGATAATTTTCCCGGCGGCAGCCAGTCAGCCCTGGGTTCCCAGAAACTAATCCCCGGCGAAGACTCCACAAGGGCTTGTTTCCTTGACCTTCTTCCGGGCGTCTATGCCATAAGCTTTGTGCATGATGAAAATAACAATGATGAGATGGACAATAATATGGGAATACCAAGGGAAAAATACGGGGTATCAAATAATGTCAGGATGGGATTCGGTCCCCCGAAATTTAATGAAGCGAAATTTCAAATTATGAATGATACAATCATTTATATCAGACCTTCCAATTGAAAAAAAGACCCGGCTGAAAATAATCAGGCGGGTCATAAAAAGCTAACATCCGGACGTGACAACTATTCCTTTTCCTCTTTCTTTTCCTTAATATCGGCCATCTTTTCCACCAGGTCAGGGATCTTATCAAAAAGCGAATGCAAGCCCTTCTTCTGCTCTGTTGCGATAAAAGAGATCTCCTCTCCCTTGGCTACCAGGAACCCTACCGGGATAACACCAATAGCGGCTCCGGCTCCTCCGCCTTCACCTTTTTTCCGCTGCTTTGATGAATCTCCAGTGCCTACACCGGAACCAAAGCCTGTTCCCACCTTGATCACCGGTTTGCAGGTGAAATCACCTATTTTGAATTCTTCTCCGATGACCAGTTCTGTTTTGGCCATACTTTTAACCTGTTCTGACACTTTGTCAAGTAAATTTTCAATATTAATTTCCATTTTGTTTATTGTTTAAGATTTGACAATTGATCTGTATTGATATTTGATACCTATCCATAGTAGACTGGCCAGCCTGTTTCTCAGGTCAAGCCTCAGAGAAATTCTTTCTTCATAGTTAACGTATAGTTGCCATTTTTCAGTCCGCACTGCCATCAATACCGGCACCAGGAAGGAATTATACATGCAGTCACCGGTATCGATATCCATGTAAAGGAATTTTAAACTGAAACTTTTCCTTATCTCGTTCATTGCTGTAAGCCGGTACATCAGATTTCCGGTTCCGGGTTTATTAATACGCTTTATTCTATCAGAATTCCTCCCGGCATATTTTAAGGGATCTATCCTGAAAGGGATGAACAGGACCCTGACACGCAGGTGAAACAGGTCTTCATCACTGATCAGTGCCAGTTTGAAGATACCCGGAATCCTCAGAGAGTACGTTGAAGTGTCCGTGTTTACAAACAGTATAACCGGGGCGAACAGGGCCCATAAAATTAACACGCTAATGACCGATATGATGATCCAAATAATCATAAAGCAAAAATAGGCAGTACCTGTATACTGTCCTTTAATAAATCGGTAAATGACAGGAAAGATACCGGTGAAAATGGGATTTATGCCTGTCTAAGAATCCCGGAGGCTTTGCATTTCATTTATTTGCACCTGGAAAAAAAGAAATCTATATGCTCCATGACTTTATTAAGGCAGGAGGCAGTATCCATCTGGTAGGTATGCCTGATAATGTATTCATAGTGAAGGGCCCTGATCGCGTATATAAACTCAGCGGCAATCAGTTCCGGATCAGCCTTCCTGATAAGGCGCCTCTTAATCATGATCTTCAGGATCATGCTCGTGGTATTTATCATTCGCTGGTTTTCTTCGATTATTAGTGCCCCGGCTTTTTCATCCCTGAATTGTTCCATAAAAATCACAGCCCAGAGCTGTCCGGCTTCACTGATGACAGAATTTTTAAAATAAGTCTTGATACGATCCTTCCAGAAATCCTCAACAGAAGGATTATTATCCAGTGTATTTTTAATCAGGTCTTTTGATGGAGTCGTCTCAATAAGGGTCTCCATGAATTTCAAATATATCTGGTTAATGATATCTTCTTTGCATGTGAAATGATTGTATATGGAGCTTTTTTTTATTCCGACCACATCGGCTATATCCTGCAGGGATACTCCGTGATACCCGTTCCTGGAGAACATCTTAACGGCGGTATGATGGATCTTATCTTTGGTACTCAGATTGTTCCAGTTATCCATATAAGGAGCGTTTGCTTTTTTACCAAGGAGTCATAAGTTAATTAATTTAAGATATATTAGCATCATTCAGCTTCTATTTTCTGATCATATCCCTGCCGGATACAGGCTTTGTAAGCCAAAGCGGGGCGATTGCTAATCTTTACGGGAAACCCAGAGTGCAGCTCTTAACAGCATTTCCTGTACTTCAGGAGGAGACAAGGAAACAGCATCATGGCCCAGCAGGGTCTGAAAGATCCTTCCCTGACCATAATTATAAACCCAGGCAAGGGGTTCATCCTGACCGGTATCCTTGGAGAGTGCAGTGATCAGGGCATCAACGTGTTCAGATCCTGATTGCCTGTAATACAGTTCATCGAGTGTCTCGAAATCAGATAAGCCAGCTGTGATATAATGTGCCGTATCCTTTATGTTAACGGTAAACAAACCATAAGGGTCGTGTGCACTTTCTCCGTGGTGGTCCCAAACTCTTCGGCAGATCTTCCGGAACCCGGGCCAGTCTGAATCTTCTGCACCCGGCAGTGAATAATGCCAGGCACCGTTGGCAAAGTGGATGATCAACAGGCCTCCGCCCTGTTCAAGGTAAGCAGTAAATGCATCTTTTGAAGCCTGGCTTAATCCCCCGGGAACTTCCCAGTTACAATAGTTCAACACCAGGAAATCATAATCCATCAGGCTGTACTGGAAAAGATCCTCAATATTGGTTGATATATCAATGTGTATCTGTCCGTTTTTTGTCAGGGCATCAGTAATAACAGGCGTGGTCTCCTCCCAGGGATGGTCCGTGTGGTGGTGACCGGTCAGTACCAGTCCTTTTAAAGATTTATGGTAAATAAGCTGAGTCACTTCCCTGTCATTATAAAATGCAGCCTCAATACCTTCATCAGGCACCTCCATTCCGGCTGTCCATGCTACTGCATTCAGGATAAACTTACGAAAATCCTCTATCCCGAAAGCATCCGGATAATGTCCCATGGTGGTTCCGAAACCACGTCCCCCGTCTTCACGTTCCACAGACCAGGCGACTACTTTACCCAGATACTGGTCAGTTTCAAGCTCCGGGACCACGACCAGCGGAACAAGCCGGGGATCATCTTCCCTGAATCGTATATCATAATAAAATTCTTCTTCATAGGTAAAACTGCTGACTCCGTTGCATACAGGATGATCATGATTGGGAAAGTCAATAGCTGCTGTAATGGTTATCAGATCAGAGTACCAGTTTTCCTCTCCATTATCATCCAGCCAGTCGAAGTAACCTCCGGTCCAGTCCAGTATTTTTTCCCCATAATGATTGGGAGCGAAGGTAGTATAATGAAAAGTCAGCAGTCCGCACCCCCTGTCCATTTGTTTCTGCATGATATCCATCCGTTCCTCTTCAAACATGAAGGGTATGGCTGTTTCAAGTTCATTTCTTCCGTCGGACATAGCAATGATCAGATCGGCACTGTCCAGCAATGACGGGTCCTCCGGCCACCCATGGTATACCAGCCTGACATTCACATCGTCAAGATTTTCTGCATTTTCAAGCATGGCTTTCAAGAGACGGGCAGTTTTTATGTATTCGTGCATTCCGGCCGGATGACTCTTCTCACCAACAAGAATAACTATGCTGGTTGGTTCCTGTTTCACAACGGTATTA
>CAZILN010000019.1:0-1920 GCA_964540005.1 uncultured Bacteroidaceae bacterium
AGTCAGCAGATTTACAGTCTGCCCCAGTTGGCCACTTTGGTATCTCCCCCAAATTCAGAGCCGATGAAGGGACTCGAACCCCCGACCGGCTGATTACAAATCAGCTGCTCTGGCCAGCTGAGCTACATCGGCATCAATACAAAGAACGCCGATTTCCAGGGACCCCTGAAAATCGGTTCGCAAATGTATAAATATTTTATTTATATCACAAAAAATTAAAAGCTTATTTTTCAGGCCTTCTTGAGTTTTGTTTTATGCTTCCGTATCTGTCTTCGCAGGGCTTCTACAGCCAGATCTGTAGAGGCCTCAAAAGTCTTTGTCTGTCGCTTGGCAAACAGCTCATTTCCTGGTATGGTAAGTTTTATTTCTACAACCTTGTTTTCCGGGTCCTGAGAATTCTCCACACGTAAAAAAACTTCAGATCCGATAATGTCATCATAAAATTGTACAAGCTTCTCAATTTTGTTCCTGATAAAGTTCAGCAGCTTGACATCTGCATCAAAACGAATTGAATGAATCTGGATATCCATAAATGATCCTCCGGTTTTATGCTCTGGGATGAGCTTGTTTATATATAGTTCTTAATTTCTCGAATGTATTATGGGTATATACCTGGGTGGCCGAGAGATTGGCATGCCCCAGTATTTCCTTGATGGCATTCAGGTCTGCACCCTTATTAAGCATATGGGTGGCAAATGTATGCCGGAGCACATGCGGACTTCTTTTCTCCATGGTGGTGACGAACCTGAGGTAATGATTGACCACGCGGTACACAAATTTCTCATACAGGACCTTTCCCTTATCAGTAACAAAGAAATGATCATGTTCAGGGCTCCCGAAGGTTTGCTCCCTCAAGATGATATAGTCCTTAAACACCCTGAGATAGGACTGGTGGAAGGGGATGAGCCTTTCCTTGTTCCTTTTTCCGAGCACCCTGACAGTCAGGTTGTGGTAGTCAATATCTTTGTCTTTCAGATATATAAGTTCTGACAGGCGCATGCCGGTAATGTAAAACATCTCTATGATCAGCCGGTTCCTGACACCTGAAAAAGCCGGACCGAACTCATATTCATCCAGCAGCATATTGATCTTATCTTCTTCAACGAAATGAGGCAGTCTTTTGTTTTGTTTGGGTGCCAGCACCTTATCCATAGGATTGACTGTGATCCTCTGCTGCCGGAGCAGGTACCTATAGAATGACTTCAGGGTGGTGATCTTCCTGTTTACTGTCCTGGCCTCCAATCCGCTTTCTATCATGGATACTACCCAGCTTCGTATTAACCTGAAATCTGCCCTGTCCGCCTCCAGGTCCCTTTCAACCGACTGGCAGAACGCCTCCAACTGATCCAGGTCCGTTTTATAGGAACGAAGTGTGTGAGCGGAGTATCGCTTTTCAAACTGGAGATGCTTAAGAAATGATTCCTTCTGACTCATATATTACTAAGGGAATCAGTAATACTACTTCCTGTAAATAAAAATGAAAAAAATGAGGGGTAATTGCCCGTGAGGAGACCAGCCGGGAGGATTTACATATCCTCTTCCTGGATCTTCTGAACGTAGATAGCCTTTTTCTTCACCTGCCGTTTCACAACAGAAGGTTTGGTATATGCCTGTCTTTCTCGCAGTTCCTTGATAACACCGGTTTTCTCGAATTTTCTTTTGAATTTCTTCAATGCGCGCTCGATATTTTCTCCTTCTTTTACTGGGATAACTATCATATTAAACTCCTTTAATCAAATGAGCCGCAAATTTAGGAATTAGAACAGGAATATTCAAAATTATTCTAAAAAAAATAAAATCCGGGAACCGTTCGTAAAAATGGAAGCTGAAAAAAGTACTAACAGGCTTATTTAATGCTACTTAAGTTATTCGCAATACCCGTCCATTTCTATACAAGTTACAATAATTTTGATAGAAAAT
>CAZILN010000020.1:0-17143 GCA_964540005.1 uncultured Bacteroidaceae bacterium
TCTGATTCAGAGTCTGGAGGGTATTGCTGCCTGAAATCAGAATGTTAACATAACTGCCCTGCCTGGGTAAATATACAATGACCATGGGCTCAATGCGGCTGTGAAGAGAATTAAAATTAAAATCTCGTACTATTCCAACTACTTTTGCCTGTCCGCCCGGTACCCTGATCTCAATATCGAAGGGATCCTCCACGTCAAATTCCCTGACCGCTGATTCATTTAACAATGCAGTTGCATTTACATCACTTACCAGTTCCTTTGAAAACAAACGCCCTTTCAATAATGTGAGCTCATATAGATCAACATAATCCGCATCCACCCAGGAGGAAGCATAGTTTACGACCTTTCCATCCAGTTCCAGACTATTTATACTTTCATTATTCCCGATTACATTACTCGAAAAACCTAGCTTTTGTACATCAGGTAATTCAAGGATCCTATCCCGGAAGATCTCCTTTTTACCACGCATGATCTGATATGGCAATTTGGCGTATATCACATTTTCTTTCCTGATTCCCAGATCTTTATTCTTCAGGAAGTTTAGCTGTTTATTTATCAGGATTGTGTTGGCAATCAATATCATTGAAACAGAAAATTGAAAGATGATAAGAGCGTAGCGTAGAAGCAACCCCTTATTTCCCCGAAATGATTTCTTTTTAAGAATACTGACAATATTCTGGGAACTAATGACCATTGCAGGATATATACCAGCGATGACTCCTAATAAAATGACTCCAGGAATAATCACCAACAAAAAAGAATATGAGAATTTAAGGCTGTGGCTCACATTCATGAATTGACTATAACCGGGTAATATTATCCAGGTAAAAATGAAACCGATGATGGCTGCAGCGAAGCTTATAATTATTGTTTCTGTAAGATATTGAAGTATCAGTGTTCTTCTGCGCGAACCGCAGATTTTTTGTATCCCTATTTCTTTTGACCTTGTCGTTGCTTTTGCAACAGAGAGATTAACATAATTTATTATTGAAATCAACATAATAATGATTCCAACAATAACCAGGATTCGTATTAGAAATAAATTTCCCCTGTTTGTCGTATCATTTGTAAGATCCTGATTAAAATAGACTTCTCTGAGTGCATGTAATTTCAAAGGGTTTGTTTCGGCATCTGCATAACAGGCCTTGGTTGACAGATTAGTATTGTAATAATCAATAAGGAAATCTCTTAATTTTTGTTCAAGCTTTGATGAATTTACATCAGGATTCAGGAGAAGATAGGTCTCGAATACTGTAAATCCCCAGTCCTCTTGATATTTCATGCCCATATTCCCCAGGGATGTTTCAGATATCAATCCATTAAACCGGATGGAAGAGTTTTGCGGGGGATCCTTGACAATGGCCTTAACAGTACAAGTGAAATCCTGGTAGATCTTCCAGGTTACAGCTTCCCCGATTGGATTCTGAGAACCAAAGATTCGCCTGGCCTCACTTTCAGTTAAAATAATGGAAAAAGGTGTACTCATAGCCGAATTTATATCACCATGTAGTACTTCAAAATCAAATACCTCCAAAAAAGAAGAATCAACCGAATAATATTTTTCAATTTCGAATGGCTGGTTTTTGTAGTTTATAACAGGAGAGAATGCAAACAGCTGATGGGTTTCAATATGGGTGGCACCCTGAATTTCAGGAAAATTCTCTAAAAACAAACTGGAAAGAGGTCCGGGTATGGAACTGGAATTACCGTAGGATACTTTATAAATTTGTGCAGCCTTTTTATGAAAAAAATCCACCCTCAACTCATTCCGAGTATAAATTGATATGAGCAACAGGACAGTAATTCCAATTGAAAGGCTTAACATACCAATGAACGAAACATTCCTGTATTTGATTACACTCCTGAGGCCTATTTTAAAAAAATATTTGATCATACTATTTGTTTAACATCATATCGTAATATTGATCAAATATACAACTAATATTATAGTTCTATAAACTAATTATTTAGTTTTATGGAAATTGAAGTAATAATATCTGAAATCACCTTATTTTTATATCTGGAAAAATCTGGACTAAGCATAAGACACGCAAAATAAGGTTTAGCAGAAAAAAATTCAGATTTGCTGTTTAAGGAAATCAAAAAGAACGAAGGATCTATTATCAATTACTAACTTAATAGCAGAGGAGAAATGAATATGGAAACCTTGAAACTTGGTTTTATTGGTGCCGGTTTTATTGCAAAATTTCAGGTTCTTGCAATTACCCAGTTAAACAATGCTGAAATAACAGGCGTTTATTCGAAAGAAGGGTCCGGGAATTTTCAGAAACTTGTACATAAACACGGGGTCGGCAAGTGCACGGTTTATAACAGTATCAGGGAGCTTTGCAACAGCTGTGATGCTGTTGCCATTTATGTGCCAAATTATGCCCGGATCCAGGTCATGGAAGAAATTGTTGATGCAGTGAAGGCAGGAGCTGAGTTGAAAGGAGTTATTTGTGAAAAACCGCTGGCACGGACAGTAGCAGAAGCCCAAAGACTTGTGGACCTGGCCAGTGAAGTTCACCTCAACACCTCTTATCATGAGAACCAGATTCATATGAAATCCATCCGGAACGCGCTTAACCAGCTGGAACCCGAACAACGTACTATGGGGCCGATTTCTCTCGCCAGGAGCTCGGAAGAGCATAGCGGACCTCACGAACCACGGTTCTGGGATCCCACTCGTCAGGGTAGTGGTGTGCTTGCTGATATGGGCTGTCATAGCATAGCAGTTTCATGGCTGCAGAACGTAAAAAAACCATAGTCCTTACTGATCCTGGTGTCCAGGAAGATTTAAAGAACTTCCAATCGCTGGTGGCCCGGGGCAGGGGCGGCGAGATCCTCTATAGCTATTAATGACTGCGTCTGATTGAGTTATTATTTTTTCGATGACGAAAAACATTACTACCTGAGACCAAACCTGTAGGAAAATTTTACCAGGAAGGTATCGGTCGGCTTTTTACCGGTAAACAAGCCGTCCATGTTATCCCACACCTTGAAGCTGCCCTCCTGCTGATAATAATCTCTTGTCTGTGACCATACCAGGTAGGCTGTGGAGCCGGGCAGGAATTCCCACCTGATGACCAGGTTAGACAGCCATTCAGCCACGTTGAAATTCGGATTGTCAAAGCCATAATCCATGTTCAGATCAGCATCCTCGTAAATTTCATAAATATCTTCCACAAGGTTGATCTGTTCGGATGTATACACATGGTACCTGTCGCTGAACCTGTCTGCTTTCGGATCGGTAATCATTTTAAAACCGGTGTAATCACCCGTAGCGATGAATGGCTGTCCCCAATACTGTATGGTAAGGTCCGGGGTAATGCTATAATTTATCCTCAGCGACATGCGGACAACCTTCTGTTCTATGTGTCCGAATATATACCGGTCCTCCCCGTTCATCTCCTGCTGCGAGACATACTGAAGCTCCCGAAAACTACCGGAGTAGGATGGATTGACCGATAATGAAAGGGTATTTATTGGCCGTACGGTCGCATTGAGTCCATAAGAGCTTTCTTTATAATACTTGTCCGCGCCCCTGCTTGAAAATCCAAAGAACTCGGCAGAGAAAGCCTTTCTCTGGTCGGTTGAAAGCCTGTATGAAAACCTTCCGCTGCCTGGCATGTACATGGAGGGACCTCCCCTGAGAATTCCGTTGGAAACCTGGTGAAAATTAAAGCCTCCGCCAAAGCCCCCGTACCAGTAATTCTTAAATTGGGCATTCAGGTTGTATTCATACCCGATCCCGTTGATCTGACCACCAAAATCAGACGATACATACACATCATTGTTCAGGTTCAGGCTCCTGAAAATACTGAAGGGCTCTGTGAAATTATATCCCGTCCAAAAAACATTCAAAATATTATCAGCCTGCCTCATGTAGCCCATATCATTGAGTTCTAATCCCGGACTTTTGAATACACTCATACACAGGAAGTTCCACTTACCTCCTATCCTTCCGAACTGCAGCTTCCCGCCCAGGCCTGATAGGCCGGTCCGCATCGAGTCATACTCCAGGTAAGAGGCATCGGGTCTCTGGAAATACCTGGCCGACGAAAGCTGGGTATTCGAGATAGCTTCGGCAGAACCATTTACATTACTCAGGTACAGTGCCGCATTTAAGGTATAGTAGCGATCCTTGAAATACTGTGAGAAATCCACTCCTGCGGTAGTGGCATTTTTGTGCAGGTAGTCCATTTCTGTCCCGTCAAGTTTTCTGATGGTACTGGTGACAGCTCCCCCGATGATGGAATTACCCTTATTGAAATCTTTCTGCACCCTGGCAAGGGAATAGTTTGTAAGCGGTTCCACAGTTTCTTTCCTCTCGGAGCCCTGGTTATCAACGGTCGCTTTAGTATCAGCAGTAATGGCTTCAACCACACCCACGGACAGTCCGTTTTCTGTTTTTCCCGTAAGCTTGGCTGCCCCCAGTATGGGGGTGAAAATGGGCATCCTGATATATTCCCAGTCTTCCGTTGATGGATATCCCTGGGGCCTCCTGCCTACCCTCCTGGAATAAAAGAGGTTATCGTTTCCAACATCTCCGTCACCCAGCCCGACATTGAAGCTGGTAATACTGTTCCCTTCAATAAAGAAGGGCCTCTTTTCTTCGAAAAAGGTCTCGAAGGCTGACAGGTTCACTTCTGAAGGATCGGCCTCCACCTGCCCGAAATCAGGATTGATGGTAAAATCAAGCGTCAGGTTGTTCGTAACCCCGATCTTGCCATCCAGGCCGGCATCAAATTTATGGTCGGTACCGGTGGCAAAAGGATTGCCTTCTTCAGGTTCATATGTCTTTAGTGAAGCGACACCGTAAGGTGTCAGGTCCATTTGTTTTCGCGGCTCAATCTCCTGCAGGCCATCCAGTTCACCCATGGCGTGTATCATTCCCGGGGCGGTCCTCGGAATTGCATGCCAGAGGCTCATTTCATTGTTCCTGAATATCTGGCGTGCCACTTCAAATCCCCATACTTCCTGTGAGTTTTTCTTAAAACGCAATTGGGTGAGAGGGATCTTCATCTCAGCCCCCCATCCCCATTCCTGTACCTGGGCCTTTGCCTGCCATATGGGATCCCAGGTGGGATCTTCATTCTGGCCATTATTGGAAAAGATCATATCAAACCTTACGCCGGCAGAGCTCACCCCGAAGGTAAAGCCCGTGCGCAGGTCATGGTAGCTGTCAAAAATCACAAAGACCATATCCCCGTCACCGTTATCCCGGCGGCTCATCCGGCTGGTAATGCTGTCGGGGGCACTGTCGAGGGCTTTTATGGCGACATACAGGTTCATGTCGTCAAAGGCAAGCTTGAATTCCGTCTGCTGGGAAGGCGGCCTGTCGGCATAGGGTTCGTGCTGGGTGAAACCGCCTGCCCAATGGCCTTCCTGCCAGGCCTGGTCATCAAACACACCGTTGATCACCGGGGCGGCCTCGATCCGGTATGCTTTATATACTTTCTTTGGAAGGTATTCAGCCTGTCCATAGAGAATGGAGACCGGGACTAAAAGCAGGAGGGTATAGAGGGTGAGGGTCCTGATCATAATTAATTTGAGAAGTGAAATTCAGTACTAAGACGATACAGTCACATATTCGTTACAAAAGTAACGGAAATATAGGGGGTTTATTGAAGACCTATCATTTTTGTCATCTTCTCAGTCGGGGACTAGAGTTTTACAATCTTTTTCCTATGATATATATTCGATGATTCATCATAAAACTCAATGATATACATGCCCTTTTCATACTGCTTAATGTCTATGGAAGCATGATTATCATCTATGTCTTTATTGAATACAAGGGTTCCGTTCATAGAGTAGATCATAACCTTAGCTATCAGCATTTCCGGGGAGCTTATGCTTACAAAATCTTGTGCAGGATTTGGATAGATCAGGATATGGTCTGATGAATAGTCCTGGACTGCTGAATAGAGCCTGGTCCCGGTCAGGAAAACCTGCACGGCAATTCGCTGGATAAGTGTATCAGAGTTAATGTCAGAATTAATGGTCAGGACATCGTTCACTACTGAACTGTCAATGTCGTAGGGGTAATAAAACAGGTTAATGCTTTTCTCTTCGTCGGGTGCAAGGGTCACAGGGAAGAGGTTGTTATCAAATAAAAAAGCATTTGTGTGCAGATGGTAGTTCGTAAGCTCCAGCTCTTTCGCGGAGTTGTTTTTAATTTTCAGTATATAGACAGAATAGGTATACCCATCCCATTCCCCGAAATCGACCGTATCGGTATTTGTGGAGAATAAAGTGGTTTTCCAGGGGTGTTTTGTGGCACTTCCTGACCTGATACCAGGATCAACAAAACCAAGCCGGAACGCAATAGATCCATCAGGATGTATCTCTGTTACCGACGGATTGGATACCTGTCCGCCATAACATACCAGTGTATTCCCGGAAGGGAGCCTTTGCACACTCCCTCCCGAACGTGAAAACACAGTTTTATCTGCGTCAAATTCCCAGACCATTTCGATTGTTTTGTTCTCCTGGTCAATTGCATATTCAATAGCCCTTGTATATGCAGGGTCCCGTTCAGTCCCGTTGTCAAAAACAGTATAATGACCGTTTGCCAGCCGCCTGAATTTATGGGGCCTGGAAAACATATGCGAGGAATCAGCAAACTCAAACTGGTTGTTTTTACCGCCCAGCCTCCAGATGATGTCACCGTTCTGGCGATCAATCTTGGTAATCTCGTCTAAAGAGCGGGAGATCAGAAGGATATTACCATCGGCATCAACCTCCAGGGAATTGGGATGATCAAAATCGATGCTTGATTTGGTCAGGTCATTATAGCTGTCAGTAAGCTGGTAATGGTCGAAACTGTTCCATTCGAAAACCACATTTTTATCCTCATCCAGTTCCTGGATTACGCCTCCCTTAACCGTGGCATCCGGCTGGCCGCCTTCCACTACCCCACTCATATCAATGGTCCGGATATCACGTCCAATCATCAGGAAATGCCCGTTTTCCATTGCAATAAAATCATGGGAATCAAGCTCAAAATCCTCCATCCAGACCGAATCAACAGTCTGGAAACTATGGTCCATCAGGTAGACCTGATTATACACTGAATCCATTCTGAGAAAGGAAAGCAATCCGCTGGCTTGTATTTTGAAGAGACCTGACTGATAAGGGATGTGCCTGTAAAACACGGGGATTCCTTGATTATCAAGGATCTGCAGATATCCCGGGTATTTATTAGGTGTTTGAGGACGGGCAAACATAAAAAGGTAGCCCGGATCAGGATCATTATTCTGATCGATTGTGTACAAAGGAAAATCGTCCGGTAATACCAGTTCCTGCGAAAAACTAGTTTCTGTCAAAGAAATTGCCATCAGGAAAATTGCAGTTATTCTTAATGTGTTCATTAGAGCGAAGATTTAAAAGTTTTTTACATATTCTTTTCTGTATGATTAAACAGTATGGTCTGCCACGGCAATTGTTCCGGATTCCATATCATCAATAATCCGGATTAGAAATTCCATTGATAATCATATCCAGGTCTATTTTCTCTCCCCGGCTGAAAAATTGTCTCGTATCCAATGCGGTCAGCCTTGCGTCAAACAAAAGATAACCATCAGTACCTACCTCAATAACTCTTCCTAATGCCAGGGTATCAGTAAAAGTAATTGTACCAAAGAGGGCATAGTATGAACTGGTCGCCTGGTCGAAACCTGCATTTCCTGCATACATTGAAAACAAGTCTTTTCCCTGCTCCCGTCCGTATTGAAAATCCTGACTGACGGTCATTGTGTTTTCGCTGATATTATAGACAACAAGACGGCTATATCCTTTCCCTCCATCTGTCAGCCCGTCTTCATCATTTAAGCGCTCATAGCCGTCGTATCCATTATCAAACATCAATATACGGTTCCCGGAGAGGGGAACAGGCGAGTGCTGGCCCAAGGGTAACTCACAACCCTCAATTGCCTGTAAGGCCAGATCCTTCAATTTCGGATAACTATACCAGGACAGAGAGGTGTCATTCAATATCCACCGGATGTTTCCTGAGTTATAGTCAATTTTAAATACCCCGAGGGATTGCCTGGCTGACACAACCAGTGAATGGTCTTCCTGCTGGTAATAAACTGAATTTATATGCAGCCAGTCTTTTCCTTCAACGACCAGCTGCTGGTTAACAGGAAGGTAGGATTTGACGATTTCATACAGGTTCCATTCCTTGATTTTGTTTCCTTTCTCGTCGCATTCAAGGATGAAATCTTTGTCTGAGGGGAAAAAAAGATGGTCACTATAACGATAAACTTCGTGATGTAGCATAAAATATCCATCAGGCAAGGTAAATGTCTCTACATTGCCTGTCCAGTCAAATTTATGCATCACGTTATAACCTAAATCACCGCAATAAAAATCGCGTGTATTCTTTACCACTGTCGGCCTGATTAATGATTGGTCCGGGTATTTCAGATACCACCTCACATCGCCGTACTCATCGAAAACGAATGGTATATCGTAAAGCCCCATCCTGTACTCTATAAAAGTAAGCCGGCCATTCAATGCGGAGGAATCATAATGGATAACTTCGATTTCAGGAATGTCCACCATAATTGAATCCGTTTGATATTCCAATTCCACCCTGGCAATTTCCTTATTATCCCTGTCAAAAGCACAAACAAATATTATATTGTTATAAGCAGGATAGAGACCAATCAGCGGTATTTCGTGGCTTTTTGATACGTTTCTATCTTTATAGCTCAGATTGTTACCGAATTTCCCTTTTATGATAATTTCCAGCGAATGTTCTGCTAATGCGGTAGTATTAATGATCGCCGTTAAGGGTGAATTATTATTCCCGTGCGGTTCAACAGTTGCAATAAATTCTATATCAGTTATATCAGTTACCGGTATATTCTCATCCTCTTCTTTCTGGCATGCCAGACATAATATGATAACCAGGAAATATATAACCCGGTTTATCAACAGCATACTCCAATTTGAATTGTACCAGTGTGCCACTAATAATTTGATTGCTGCTCCGAAATAAGAATCCTGGTTTTTTATCCATTAATTATGCCAGTTATATCAAGCTGCTGAATTTCAGCATTTTGATATTAGAGCTAATTAAAAATGCTAAGGCTAAATTGTCCGATTATCTAAAAAACTGTACAAAAACGTACACAAATCTTAATGTATATGAAGAGCTAAGCATATGAAGTCTTCTACAGATTATTATACGCAAGACATCTGTCATTCAGTATATGTTAGCTGAAAGTTGAATCATCAACGAATACATCAATCCTTCGATAGCTTACTGCAGGGTCTATTTGTAAATAATGCTACATTACAATAAATTTCTCCTGTTTGTTGTATCATTCGTAAGATCTTCATTAAAATAAACCTCTCTGAGTGCATGTAATTCCAATACGCTGAGCGGGTAATCTTACAACCTTGTCAAGCAGTGTCCTGGTCTTCATGGGTTTAGCCGGAAATCATTTATCTATATGCAGCTACTGATCCATTAAACAGCGTACATATAAACCATTGGATTTTTCACCGACATATCTGTATATATTATTTTCATTATAATGAATATACCTGTAGAAAGCAATTGTTAGCGAACTATCCCCTAAACTCCACCAGTTACTCTCTGTGGAACTCCACCAGTAACTGCGAGCTCTCAGTAAATTAAATGTACCATTATAACTTCGATAGCCACCGGGAAGGGCTGTAAAACCGCTTTCATTGGTTGCTCCCGTATTGGGACTTCTCCAATGGGAAGTACCGGCTTCCTTCAATGCACCGCCTGCACTTCCGGATTCTCTGATATATTTTAAAAGTTCATTCCATTCCTCATCGGTTGGAACATGCCAGCCTTCCGGGCATAATTTGTTTGTATTAACTGCGTACCAATTATACAAAATACCATAGGTCTCATTGTTTGCCGAATCGTTATTGTACCAGCAACAGGCCGGTGTGGAAAGAGCTGCCCAGTCATCATAATTTGTAACCACCGGTATGGTTGTGCCATCGTTGTATCTGGTGGTCTTCAGATCCTCCGCCATCCAAATTTGTGTTCCGATCTTAATGGTTTTATATTTATTGCCGTCAATATCCTTTACAGTGTTTATCTGGCATCCGGTCAATCCTATCAACAGCAGGATAACAGGGAATTTATTCGATCTAACTGGATTCATTTTTTCCGGTTATTGAAATAAACTTCTATTAAAGACCTGACAACAAGCTGCCGTCATTAATCCATAAAGTCACCCTGCTCATCCGGTCGAAAGGAGGATACGGATACATCCCTCCGGTAACAAAATCTGTCAGGCCGTCATTATTAAAATCGCCCGGCTCGAGAATAATCAGGTGCGTGGGTGTATTGGTAATGTTACGTTTCACGAATTGCATGCCGCCTGTATTCTCCATCCAGATAAAACTCTGAGACTCCGGATTTTCCCAAAGGTTAAAAGCGCTGACAGCAAAAAGATCAATATCACCATCCTTATCAATATCGGCAGGACGTAAACTGTATGCGCCGACCAGAGTGCAGATTCTATGGTATTCAAAATCCAGATTCCCTTTATTCTCAAACCATTGCAAGCCATGCCAAGGTCTTCCCTTAGGTGGAATATAATCAAAAGCATCACCATTGGCATACAGTATATCCAGTTTCCCATCCTGGTTAATATCATACATATAAATTCCACTTGAACCAAAGTCCTCATTGTCTGACCCCCATAACAACTTTACCTGAAATTCTCCCTGTCCGTCATTCAGATAACAGTAAATTTCCTCCCATTCCTGACTTACAAGTGATATTATATCCAGGTCGTTATCATAATCAATATCGACAATTTCAACGTTAATCGGACCTGAAAGATTCTGGAGCATATGTGTTTTAAAATACCAGTTGCCGAGATTTTCAATCCATCTGGTTTCACCATCATCGTATCCGAACTGGGCGACAGCCAGATCCATATCCCCATCTCCATCAAGATCACCTGCCCTTACATCAGAAACACGTGCGATTTTTTCCGCAATAACATGTTTTGTAAAATTGAATTCTCCATCATTTTCAAGAATCACAACCGACCCGATTTTATCATTGCATGGGTACAGTAATCCAAGAACAGCAACCATGATATCTTTATCCCCATCCGAATCAAAATCAATAACCTGTGCATGAGCAGGAGCTATTATGTCTTTTACCAGAATCTTCTCAGTATAAACTCCTTCGGGAAATTGTTGTATCCAGGAAACAAAATTATCATTCGCGTCACATACGATCACATCCAGAAGATCATCATCATTCATATCCTCAACTACTACATGTGAAATCATCGGTGCTTCAGTAAATGTCTTTCCGACCGGCATAGCTATAAGAAAATCAATCTTATCTCCGGTTAATTCCGACGGTTGTTCTTTTGTTTGCGTATCCGAAACACCAGTTCTGATTATTTTCCTTTGAACTACTTCCTTCATACTCATGCCACTTTTCCCGGCCTGGTAATTCAGGAATATAAATGGCACACCAACTATCAGCATTAAAACAGCAATCAGGATGATAAGGTTCCTGATACCGTTATTCAAATTTTTCCCGTGCACATCAGCTTTTGTTATATGTGATAATTATTATTTTCAGGCAAAATGGTAAATTTAACATTTCATCTGAGTTATTAAAAACTATTTTCTATTATTAAGCAATACGGCGTTAAATTGCGGGCCGTTTTGTATCTGACCAGATCTCGCACATATCATGAAGAAAGTCCCTGGCAGATTATTTAACCTTACGGTCATTCCTTTTTCCTGGAGGAATTTGATATAGATGTTAAATTAAGTCCGGCTAATGATGAAGTCGCTGTTTTTAAAACAAGTGATCCTTCGGTTAAACCGGTAATAACAAAAGAGCTGATTTTGACTGCCAGGCATCCGGGCATATTGAACTTAATTATTTCAAAGTCATACCGACAATCTGGAAACTTCGCAAAGAGATTGACCTTCGTATTGAACCTCATGTATTTGAAACCGGGAAGGATAAAAGTGGAATGTTAAAAGAAATTCTTAAAACTGGTATTATTATATAGTACTCTATTTGGAGTGTAAAGTGATTTTACATTGAACATTTTCCTAATCTGGTTATACTTTTTCTGTCCAACTAATTCAGGGGTAATACATTAACCCGGTCATCAACTCATATAAAATTTAAGCAACATTCAATACCTCAATACCAGTGCTGAGTATCTCAGCTGCCATTGGATCATTCTCGGTGAAGTCACTTGCATCAAATGGATGAGGTTCAATTCTAAGATCTATTTTCCTGCGTCTTCTGAAAAGTTCCATCTGGACTTCGAAAAAATCATCCATCTTACCTAGAACAACAGCAATATCAATATCACTGTCTTCTTTTTGGGTTCCCCTAGCATGTGAGCCAAAAATATATGCCCTTCTGACATCCAATTCAAGTGGCAGGCTCTTAAGATACTTTCTTGCAGTATTTATAGCTGACTCAGTAACCATTCTCGTAATTCTTCTATTTTCGAACTCCATTCAAATGCAAACTCCTTTGTGCAAAGTTGATAAAAATCTTGTTTATAACTATCGTATCTGACATTCAGATTAAAGGTCGTAAGCCTATCAAGCCATTCTTCTTTTACTGGATCTAATTCTAATCCAAGTCCTGATGTTAATCTTAGAAGATCATGACCATGAACAGCATGTTTTTTATGCTCCTTCACATAAACTGCCTTCAGTAATTTCTCAATTACCTGATGTCCCAGAAACATTGCCCAATTATAATCACCAGAATTCAGAAGATTACTCATCGTTTGGAAATCCTTATTCGATGAATCTTTCCAGTATTTAATAACTTTATCAATATTTAGATTCCCCTCTGACACAATAACAAATATACGACATTAATAATTCAATTGCCGATAGTGCCAAAGACGGTGCTCGCACCAATGATTTTTTTGCCGATTATAACTTAATTTTACTCAAAGCATTGAGTGTATTTCCGATGATACTGTCCTTTCAGAACAGAGCTTACTGCATGAATTCTCACCTTTCAATCTCAGTAGGCAGTAATCGCATCAATCGTTATCAGGACAGTTCCCTGACCTGGAAAAAGAATGGTTCAATATTGTTCACAGAGATTTCAAAACCGTTGTAGTGACCCCTCCCTTTTCAGATAATGAATATGATCAATTCCATAGGATGAATTTCGATTACTTCAAAGGCAATATGATGACAGATAAGGAGAATGAGGTATACATTGTTGTTGATGGCAAAAAGATGAGTATGATGGATCTGGAAAGAGTAATTGCTCCCTGCCAGGGATTTCAAATAGAAATCAGGATAAGCAACGGATCAACATAAGAAGTGTCAAATTCTCAAAACCGTCAACCCTCTCGTCAACCCCTTAAAAAAAATCCCCGCAGATCATTGACCTTACGGGGATTCGTCACGATTTGGCGTGGTGCCACTCGCACCACTTGTTTCTTTTAGGATTTTTTCCGATTCTAACTCATAGTGTTAAAATTAACGCCTCTGATGCTGATCTTTTGCTGGCAGTTATACCTGCAGAGTCAAACAAGGAAAAATAAGACAAACAGAATCATCAACACTAGTATCAATGAGGCTTTATCTTTCATGTTCATAAATTCTTAATTCCACCTGAAAATGACATTCCATCCAGATATATTCAATTTTCCATTATCTTTGTTAAGGTATATCACTGAGGACAAAATTAACTATATCAAAGACTTATATCTCAAACGACTTATCTATGCATTCCCTGATTAATGAAAATATAGAACAAATCCGGCAATTATGCATTGAGCATAATGTAAAAGGACTTTTTGCATTTGGATCTATTGTCCAGGGAACATTTTCTAAGGAAAGTGATATAGATTTACTTGTTTCATTTACTCCTATGGATTATGGTGACTATGCCGATAATTATTTCATTTTAGCTGATAAATTCGAAGCACTGTTTCAAAGACCGGTTGACCTCATAACAGAAAAATCTCTTTCAAATCCATACTTTATTGAATCAGTAAACAAGACCAAAACCAGGCTGTATGGACATTGAGATAAGAAAGTATTTACACGATATTAAGGAGTCTATCGAATCGATTAACTCTTACCTTGGAGAAAATAGAAACTTTTCTGATTACCAAAATAATAAGATGCTTCGAAGAGCTGTGGAGAGGGAATTTGAAATAATTGGAGAAGCAATGAAAATGTTAGCAAATATCGATGAGAATATCTCGATTACAAGCAAACAACAAATTATTGGTATGAGAAACAGAGTCATCCATGGTTATGATAAGATTGATGATGAGATAGTCTGGGGAACCATTGTGAGGCACCTTCCTTCTCTCCATATTGAAGTAAGTAAACTCTTAGAAAAGTAAACCTGCCATTTTCCATTAAAAATTCCGATTTTAACAGGCTAGGCGATAACCATGAATTTATCAATGAATTGCTAAGTTTTTCAGAAAAGCTGTTTAGCTATTAAGACTTCATGGCCTTCTACCAGTTAGGATATCTGAATATTTTAGGATAAATTTATTTAAGATTTCTTACTTCTCAGTTCCAATAAAAAGTAATCACACCTATTATTATGGCTATCTGGTCCGGTGAAATAAAGGAACTAGAACAACTTTATCAATCCTTATCAGGACAGCTCCCTGAATTGGAAAAGGAGTTAGGGAAGGTGATTAAGGCAGATGATGAGAATGTTGTTCTATTATATTCTCGAAGATGCCTGGAAGTTATTGTTTCTGATCAGTGTGAACGTGAACTGAACCGACCAAGAAAAACTGAACCTCTTAAAGGCATTATCGATAAGCTGAATAAGGAGGAAAAGGTCCCGTCACACATAATCACTTCAATGCTTAACCTCAACAGTCTGTCTGCTTATGGAACCCATCCAAAGGAATTCGATCCTGAACAGGTAAAGCCGGTTCTTAATAACCTTACTACAATTATCAAGTGGTATCTGAAATATAAGAATACCCAAACCAGTAGCAAACCAGAAGAAAAGGTTAAAGATGTAATTAAAAGTGCAGATGATTCAGAAGAAGAAACCCAGAAACCAAAGAAGAGACTGATATTATTGCTTTCAGGACCTGCACTAGTGGTGGTTATTGTTGTGGTGGGTCTTTTTATATTTGATATAATTGGAGGAGATAAGCGTATAAAGGAACTGGAAAAATCCATTGCAGTGTTACCATTTATCAACGATAGCCCTGATGAAGAAAATACATACTTTATCAATGGTCTAATGGAGGAAATCCTATTAAATCTACAGACAATTAAGGATTTCCAAGTCCCAGGTCGCACTTCTGTTGAGCAATACCGGGATCGGACCAAATCCATTCCTATGATTGCAAATGAACTGGATGTTAATTATATCATTGAAGGAAGCGGTCAGAAATATGGCAATACTGTTCGCTTGCGAATACAACTTTTAGAGGGTAATAAGGGCAGGCATCTATGGGGAGCCTCGTATGAGCAGGAAATTGTTAAACCTGAGGATATTTTCAGGATACAAAGCCAGATTGCAGAAGCAATAGCAGATGAGTTAAGAGTAATCATTTCTCCTGAAGAAAAACAACTTATTGAGAAAACACCAACAACAAGCCTGACAGCTCATGATTTTTTCCAGAAAGGAAGGGAAGAACAATGGAAATATTCTTTGAAGGGTGATAGAAAAGCACTGGAAAAAGCTGAGAATCTCTATCATAAGGCGTTATATAATGATTCCACTTTTGCCCAGGCATATACCGGATTAGCAGCGATATATTGGAGCAAGCATTATTGGGAGACTTATTTTGCGGAGGAATTTTTGGATTCTATTCTGATCCTGGCTGATATTGCCCTTTCCTATGACGATCAATTATCAGAAGCATATACTATCAGGGGAGGATATTATTATTCAACCGGTAACCCAGAACAGGCTTTGGAAGAATTTGACAAAGCCATCACATACAATCCAAACGATTGGAGAGCATACCGGTATTTAGGGTTCTTATATTCTGATTATGACCACATTAATTGTATTGCTAATTATCAAAGAGCTGTATCTCTTCATCGTGGGGAACAATTACCTGGTTTACTACGAAACCTTGGTGGTGCGTATCAAAATGCTGGATTTTTTGAAAAAGCCAAGAAATATCACCTGGAAGCGCTTAAATTGGATGGGGATTCGCTTAGTTTTTACAGGGGTTTAGCCGTTATAGAAGAGGTTCAGGGTAATTTTATTAATGCTCTTGAATTTGCACACAAAGCATATGAAATTGATACATCCAGTACAGATATTCTATATAAATTAGGATTATATCGCATGTTCCTGGAACAATATAAAGAATCATTGGAATATTTTGAAAAATGTATTGAAATAACTAAAGTAACCGGAGATCTCTATTTATATGGTATGCATCGGTTTGGATATGCTTACTGGCAAAATGGATTCAGGAAAGAAGCAGCGTATTATTTTGATAAACAAATTGAGTATGACAACAGTGAGATTAGATTAGGACGTCAAAGATCAGCAATATTCTATGCATATTATGATCTTGCAGGTGTCTATGCATTCCTGGGAGAGAGACAAAGCATTTGAAAACTTAAAAATCTTTAATAAAAGGGAGAGTATCCGGCAATGGATGGTGATGTTTATAAATAAGGATCCATTATTCGATGGCATCAGGGATGAACCCGAGTTCCAGCAAATTGTCAGGGATGTGGAGGCCAAATACCAGGCAGAGCATGAAAGGGTCAGGAAATGGCTGGAGGAGCAGGGGATGCTGTAATCAAAGTACAAAACTATTTCAATTCAATATCCTTCCTTGTACAGATCTAAATATCATCAACACAGTCACTATAACCATCACCAAAGCCATCAACCTCCAAAAAAAAATCCCCGCAGATCATTGACCTAACGGGGATTCATCACGGTTTGGTTCGGTGCCACTAGTACCACAAGCGTCTTTTTATGGCTTTTGTTATTTAATATTTGTCGCTATTTCGATCTCTGAAAATAATTGTGCCTGCTTAATTAAGTCAATGTTTTGTTCCTCTTTCACATATTTATCAAAAAAATTCAGGACTATTATATTCATAATCTGTATGGCTTTTTCTCCATCAATAGATCCTAAAAGAGTTTTAATTGCTG
>CAZILN010000021.1:0-7674 GCA_964540005.1 uncultured Bacteroidaceae bacterium
TTCAGCCGGTTTTACATACCATGCTCCCCGGCATTATTTTACAATTAGCAGCTGGATTATTCCTCCTGCAGGTTGGGGTGGTGCATTTCATAAGATTTTTAAGAGAATATCCCAAACCAGGAAGGAGTGTCCAGTATGAAAACCAGCAGTAGCAGCGATCAGTTATTCCGGAACATCATAGAGCTGAATAAGATCATCCATGAGCCTGCCCGGATATCCATTATGACCCTCCTGAGTGTGGTTGAAAATGCCGATTTCCTCTTTATTATGAATCAAACCGGTCTGACTCAGGGTAATTTATCCTTTCACCTGACCAAACTTGAGGCGGCCGGTTACGTGATCATTGAGAAAACATTCAAGAACAAACGTCCCAATACCGTTTTACAATTGAGCGAGGAAGGCCGGGAGGAATTCAGGACTTACATCAATTCTGTAAAGGAATTCATCGGGAGTATTACGGTATAGATTGATCAACCTGTTTCACTGATTTTCAGCAAACGCTCATGATCCAGGATCCTGAAGTTTTTGCCCTCCATCTGGATCAATCTGTCTTCGTTGAACTTTTTCAGCATCCTGATTACGGTTTCCGAACTCATTCCGGATAATTCTGCCAGATCTTTTCGTGAAAGAGGTAGTATAAAATCGGCCTGTTTGAAAATCCTGTCTGAAAGACACAGGAGAATATCTGCCAGCCTTCCATACACGTGTTTATGTGTGAGACAGAAGAACCGTCCATACACCTGCAGGCTGTTAGCACTCAGAATATCAATAACATCTCTTGAAAAATCCGGATTTTGTTTCAGTAATCTTCTGAATACATTGACATCTATCTGCCGTACTTCTGAATCGATATAGGTCCTGACAGAATACTGATATTTATTATATTCTTCTGATACCGATGCCAGTCCAAGAAAATTCGCGTCCGTTATTATTTTAAGTACCAGGGAATTGGTTCCATCATTAACAAATACTTTTACCAATCCCTTTTCCAGGTACATAATATGTGAAACCAGGGCTCCCTGCTTGCACACTATTTCGCCCTTCTTATATGTAATTTTAACTGAATTATCTTCTATTAACCGTACTTCATCTTCGCTCAGCTTTTCGAAACAGCTGCAATGATGTGAACTAATAGTACAACCTGTAAATTCTAAAGTATTCCCCATCTGATCAGATTTTCACTGCATGCAAATCTACAATAAAATCATTTATAAAACTGATACAGGTCAGTTATTTTCCTAATGCAGATCAGCACAGATCAGGACCTAAGACAGCTCGATTTTCTTTGGCAATTCACACAAATAAATAACCTTTGTACCGCTGGGAATCACTGGTCCCTTTTTGGTTGTGACTTATGACTTTTTAAATATTTCACTGCATGAATTCTAAACTTTTCCACAGGATACGGCTGCTTTCTACACTTATCCTATTAGCACTCCTGATCGTCTATTGTTCCAAAGATCCCGATGGCCCGGATGTGAATGATGATGTCGCTTCCTGTGAAGGATGCCATACAGATTATGCCCATCTGCAGGAGGTGTATTCCAAGGATACCGTTGCTGCGACCAGTGGCTGTGGAGGAGAAGCTCCGCATTATGAACCCTATGACAGGGTATATATGGGAGATGAGGGTTATGATCTCTATAAGGCCTCAGGGCATTATACAATAGGATGCACCGGCTGCCATAAGGGTACAGATAATACTGCTGAGAAAGAAACCGCCCATTCCGGCGATTTTATTTCACATCCATCCGTATTTTATGAGCAAAGCTGTGGATCTTCATCCTGCCATGAATCTATTGTTGACAATTTTGCAACCAGTCTGCATCACGGAACCGGTCAGAAAAGAAAAGTAACAATACGTAGCGGGCTGAACGGACCTGAAGATTTCAATCAGCTTCCTGTCCATCAGATTGAGGGATATAATGCAAATTGTGCCACCTGTCACGGAACCTGTGGCAACTGTCATGTAGTGCGTCCCCCGATTGGCGGCGGAGGCCTGGCCAATGATCATAATTTTACAAAGACCCCTGATATGCATGGTGCTTGCCTTGCCTGCCACGTTTCCCGCGGTCGCCATGCTTACCTTGGTGTTGCCCCCGGAACAGAAGTAGATGTACATTTATCAGCCATGGATTTTGATTGCCTGGACTGCCATACCGGTCCAGAATTGCACGGAGACGGAACTACAGTAGAACAGCGCTATGCCTATGATAAACTTCCGGCCTGTAAAGACTGCCATATCGATCTCCAGTCAGAAAACTTCTATCATTCAATGCATTATGATGATTTTAATTGCCAAGTCTGTCATTCACAGGACTATAATAATTGCGGCAGCTGTCATATCCACGGTGAAGGAGCAAGGGTCCCGGCCTACCTTGGTTTTAAAATTGCAGTTAACCCCTTGCCTGATATAAAAACCGGTTATGATTTCACCCTGGTCAGACGTACCCTGGCTGCTCCTGATAACTGGAAAGAATACGGTGTGGATGAATATTCAAATTTTGATGCTTTCCCTACATATAATTATGCCTCTCCTCATAACCTCCTGAAATGGACCACCCGGACGCAGGTTGATGCCGGAAAATCCTGTTATTCCAGTTGCCACATAAGCAACGATGGCGGTACTCTGATAAATAAAGAACTGTACCTGTTCCAGGATGATCTGCTGGATTGGGAAACAGATGCCTCAACTGAAATAACTGTTGATGGCAAATTGCCGTCTTCCTGGACTAAATAGCAGGAAAAGAAAAAATAAATAATTCACTTAATATTTTTAATTAATCAAAATTTTTACGCTATGAAATTTACAAGAATTCTGATGCTCAGCATCCTTTTTGCTGTTTTCTTTATGACAGCCTGCGACGATGACCCGGATCCGATAAATGAAGCCGAAGTGCTTGTGGAGTACCTGGAATCTGCAGATTCACCTTTAATGAAAGATTATGTTAATACCGACATGCCTTCTATCATTCCGGCAAGCGATGTAAAAACCCTGAATGAAACAGGTGACATTTACATTATCGACATCAGGGCTGCTGCTGATTATGATACCGCTCATATTGAAAACGCAGTTAACGTGGGAACATCTGACGTACTGACTCATGTTGAAGCTACCGATCTTTCAGCTTATGATAAAGTGGCAATTGTATGTTATACCGGCCAGACTGCCGGTTGGGCAACATCCCTGTTAAGAATTATGGGATATGACAATGTCTTCTCGATGAAGTGGGGAATGTGTTCATGGAATGCAGTTTTTGCGGGAAAATGGAATTTAAACATTGGAAATTCCCATGAAACACAATTTACTACAACAGCTACAGAAAAAGGTGCTGATGGTGACCTTCCTGAACTGAGTACAGGTAAAACAACCGGACAGGAGATCCTCGAAGCGCGTGTTGCTGCTGTTTTCACAGAAGGTTTTGATTCTGTAAAAGTTACCAGTGAAGCAGTTTTTGCCAGTCCGGACAATTATTACATTGTCAATTACTGGCCTGCTGACCGGTATGCCGATCCCGGACACGTACCCGGTGCTGTTCAGTATACCCCGAAAGAATCGATTAGCCTGGCTACTGATCTTACAACCCTGCCAGCTGATCAGACTATTGCAGCATATTGCTATACCGGTCAAACCAGTGCATTTCTGGTCGCTTACCTGCGTGTACTGGGATATGATGCCAAATCAATACTGTTCGGCGCAAATGGTATGATATACGACGTTCTGGTTGAAAAAGGATGGACCACATTCAGCGAAACACAAATAATGGGTTACGAATATACCGCTGACTAAATAAAACAGGACCTGATAAAGTAGGAGGTTGTCCGGACTGGGCAGCCTCTTTTTTTTCTCTGCTACCATAAATAAGCTGTTTCTTTTATCTGAATCACTGCCTGTAAATAAAGAATGGTTTCAGGATAGTCAGGACCCGGGAAAAATATGATCTCTGCAGTCAAAAATGATTATCTTTAATCCCCAACATAAAATAAAAAAAATGAAAACGAATGTGCTTATTAAGAGAATACTGGTATCAATACTTTTCATTCTGATATCCGGAATAATAACAAACACCATCGCCCAGGTAGGATTGGGTACCAAAGCACCCAAAGGCGCTGAGATCTTGTTCGATGGCAGCCGTGAAATGCTTGATGAAAAATGGATCTACTGGGAGGGTCCCCGGTTTTCAGCTGAAATGCCTATCAAATGGAAAATTGTCGATGATCCGGTGGACAAGGGAACGGCAATGAATAGCGGCGATCCGGCCGCAGCCGGCGGCAAGTATGGATCAGCTGACATAGTAACTAAAAAGAAATACAGGGATTTCAGGCTGCATGTTGAGTTCCTGATCAAAGAAGAAGGGGGAAACTCAGGAGTATATCTTCAGAACAGATATGAAATACAGGTGTGTGACGGCGATTCCACAATGCATGGTATGGCTGCAGTCATTAATGAGACTGAATCTCCCTATTATGCATACAATGGAGTTGGCAAATGGAACTCCTACGACATTACCTTCCGTGCCGCAAGATTTAAAGACGGACTGCGCATTGAAAAAGCTCTTGTTACCCTGTATTTCAACGGTATCAAAGCATATACTGATATCGGCATTAACCAGGTATGGGGTGGTCCCAACTCGGGTATTGACGGGGGAAACGACGGAGGGAAAGGCATTACCGACACCGCTGAGGGATTAAAGCTTCAGGCCGAAGGACATGAAGTCCTGTACAGGAATATCTGGATCAATGAACTTATACTGAAAAAGGCCAGTACAGACTTCTAGTTACGGACGGCCTTATAACATTCTCTATGCAGTAAAAACTCGAAGCTTGTCGATCTCACGGAACAGAGTATGAGCAAAATCGATATTGTCATACTGACAGATTCCAGGTATGTGAATCCGGAACCTGATCACTGGTATATTCGGAATATACTGGATGAAGAACGGATGATCCGGGATGCCCTGGAATCCAGAGGTTTGAACGTTTGGCGTACAAACTGGGATAATCCGGATTATGACTGGTCACAAACCAGATACATAATGTTCAGGAGTACCTGGGACTATTTCGAAAGATTTCCTGAATTTTCACTTTGGCTTAAGGAAGTCAATACACAGACCGGTATGATCAATCCTTACAGCATCATAGAATGGAACATGGATAAACATTACCTGCAGGATTTAAAAGACCAGGGTATTAATATCCCTCCCACATTATTTATAGAAAAAGGGGACAAGCGTTCTCTGGCTGAAATAGCCGGAGGTGCCGGCTGGACCGATATGATACTTAAACCCGCTGTCTCAGGGGCAGCAAGGCATACCTACAGGTTTGATTCCGGGACTATCACAAGTCATGAAGAAATATTCAAAGAATTGATCACCACCGAATCCATGCTTTTGCAGGAATTCCAGGATAATGTTTTACGCAAGGGAGAAGTGGCTCATATGCTGTTCGGTGGTACGTACAGCCATTCCGTATTAAAAAAAGCTAAAGAAGGTGATTTCCGTGTACAGGATGATTTTGGAGGATCGGTTTCTGATTATTCGCCTGCTGAACATGAAATATGCTTTGCTGAGAAGGTAATTTCTACCTGTGATCCGGTTCCGGTATATGGCCGTGTGGATGTCATACGGGATAACAAGGATGAATTATGTGTTTCTGAACTGGAATTGATCGAACCGGAATTATGGATCCGCAAACGTCCTGAATCTGCCGATTGCCTTGCAGATGCTGTATTGAATGAAATGAACATAAATCAGATATGAGGTGGTTAACATTATTGTAAATAAGCTGTTGTTATTACAGTCTTTCATTACAGTTCTCATTCTCATATTTACACATGCTCTGGTTTCCGGTCAGAACCATCATGAAAGATACAATGCCATAGATGTACTTGACTACAGCTTTGAAATCGAGCTGAATGACAGTACCGATATGATATCCGGACTAGCTACCATAAAAATATCATTTAAGAAAAGCCTGGACAGCTTCTTCCTTGATCTGAAGAAAATAAATGAAACAGGCAAGGGGATGATGGCCGACCGGATTACCGAAGATGATAAGCCTGTTGATTTTACCCACCGGAACGACCAGCTGGTTATCAACATTAACACAACTGAAACAGGTGAAACCAGGACCTACATTATCGCATACCATGGTATCCCCGCTGACGGACTGATAATTTCAAAAAATAAGTATGGGGACCGGTGCTTTTTCGGTGATAACTGGCCCGAAAGGGCGCATAACTGGTTGCCTACAGTAGATCATCCTTCAGATAAGGCATCCCTTGAATTCATAATTACTGTTCCTTCAGACTACCAGGTGGTAGCCAACGGGAAAAACATTAAAGAAACAAATAAGGAAAACGTGTTCATCTCACACTGGCAGACAGATGTCCCACTGCCCACCAAGATTATGGTAATAGCTGTGGCCAGGTTTAGCAGGCAGGATGTCATGTCAGTCTACGATGTACCTCTATCCACATGGGTATATCCACAGAATCGTGAAGAAGGTTTTAGAGATTTCAGTATTGCCGCTGTGCCACTGGCATTCTTTTCACGGCAAATTGCTCCTTTCCCTTTTTCAAAGCTGGCCAATGTACAGTCAACCACAATCTATGGTGGGATGGAAAATGCCAGTTGTATATTTTACCATGAAGATGCTGTCACCGGAGATCAGCAGTTAGAATCTCTTATTGCCCATGAAATTGCCCACCAGTGGTTCGGGGATGCTGTATCAGAATTAAACTGGCACCATGTCTGGCTGAGTGAAGGATTTGCAACCTACCTGACCAGTCTGTATTTTGAAGATCAGTACGGACGAGATTATTTTGTTGATCGAATGAAAAAAGAAAGGGAGCAGGTAATAAAATTTGCAAGCAGGAAGCTCACGCCCATTATTGATACCAGCATGAGCGTATCGATTGAATTATTAAGCCCGAATACCTATGAAAAAGCTGCCTGGTTCCTTCATATGCTCCGCAGGGAATTAGGGGACGAACTTTTCTGGGAATGTCTCAGGGAATTTTACCTCAGGTTTGAATACGGAAATGCCCTGACAGAAAATTTCCAGGAAATTGCCGAGTCACTTTCAGGCAAAGATCTTAATGGGTTTTTTAAACAATGGCTATATATGGCAGGGCACCCGGTCCTGGCTTTTTCCTGGAGTTATAAACACAATAAGATAGATATTCAGCTGAACCAGGTTCAGCAGCAATACATTTTCAGATTCCCTCTTGATATAGCGATAAAGTACATTGATGGAACTGTCGAACACCGGACACTGGATATTGGGAAATCCGAAGAAACAGTCAGCCTCAACTGCGAAAAAGAAGCCGTTAGTATCATACTTGATCCGGATACCTGGCTGCTGTTTGAAGAAATGAAATGATAATAAAAATTTTATTAAGCATTTTCAAATGAAAGAATTTGAAACCATCTCCACCGAACTCCAGTCACTGATTTCCAGTTGGGAACACAAATTATCTGTCATGCCTGAAGAGCTGCTCAGCCAGTGATCATACCTGATTGTTATCCTTCCCTGGTAAACAAAACCTGTCAGACAATGAAACAAAAAAGCTATCGTAAAACCATCTTTAATTGGCTGCATCTGTGTCTTGCCGGTCTCCTGATATTCCCCTCCTGTACAAAACAGGAAAAAAATTCAATTCAACCAAATGTC
>CAZILN010000022.1:0-1870 GCA_964540005.1 uncultured Bacteroidaceae bacterium
CCATGAATAATTTGTGCCGCTTATGCTGTCGATTATTTCAATCCAGTTGTTACCGCCGTCTGTGGAGTAGTCCAATCTAACCGTATCGCTGGTAGCATTTTGTCCCCATTGCTTGTTGTACCATCGAATCGAATAAGTGCCTTCATCAGGCAGTAAATCACCTGATATTGGATTTATAATATCAATATAAGATTTTGTAAGTACATATGCTGCCTTTGCCCCGCTTGCGTTCACTACGGCATGATTTCCATAAATGGCAACACTTGAACCAAATTTATCTTCACTTTCTCTGTCGGAAGCATTAAGCCTTCTTTGCTGGATCCACCCGGATCCGTCATAATAAAACACATAGGCCGAACCCGAATTTGTAGCTCCATAATCATCCCAGTCTGCTCCTACTAAAGTATATCTTCCTTCAATGCTGACACTCTGACCAAAATAATCACCAGCGGCGCCATCGGATGCAGTAAGTTTTGATTGTTCTGTCCAGTTGCTTCCGTCAAAATGGAAAATATAAGCTGAACCTGAGCTACTGCCTTTATCATCATCCCCACGTGCCCCGATGATAGCAAAATCCCCTTCCATGTCAACACTCTCACCGAAAAGATCAACAGCTGCCCCATCGGAGGATGTCAGTTTTGTATGTTCAACCCACTCTGATCCGTTATAATGGAAAATATATGCTGAACCTGAGTTATTGCCGTTATCATCATCCGCATTAGCTCCGACAATGGCAAAATCCCCTTCCAAATCAACGCTGATACCAAAATTATCATCAGCTGCGCCATCAGAGGCGGTCAGTTTTGTATGTTCCACCCACTGGCTTCCATCAAAATGGAAAACATATGCTGCACCGGAGCCGTCTCCTTTATCATCATGTTCGTATGCTCCCACAATGGCAAATTCCCCGTCCAGGGAAACACTGTAGCCAAAATAATCACTTGTGTCCGGGTCAGAAGCAGTTAATTTGGCTTGTTCAATCCACTGTGAACCATTATAGTAGAATATATAGGCAGAACCGGAATTTTCAAGGGTATCATCATCCATACGTGCTCCTACTATAGCATGGCCCCCTTCAATATCAACACTTCCGCCAAACTGGTCACCGGTTGCCCCATCTTTAGCAAATAGCGTTGTATAATAATACCAGTTGGTACCACTGAACCGATAGACAAGTGCTGAACCTGAGTTGGTTTCATTTCCATCACCAGTCGCTGATCCGGTGATCAGCCAGTTATCGTCTATAGCAACAGAGCTTGATGATTCAGGGTCTGTGCTGATTATATATTCCGCATCCTGTGAACCGGCCTGTCTGGTTCCTGTTATCACTAATCCTGTGATGCAACAAGCAGTAAGAAAATACTTCCGGTTAAGTCTTGATAATAATGTTTTCATGAAGGGAACAGTCATGGTAGTCATGGGTTTGAGTTTTGGTATGGATTATTAATGATTTTCATATTATCAGACCCACCGGACGGATTTATCTGAGGTCTTCAGGTGAATCCATCCGGTGGGGTTAGTATAGGGTTAAGGTATCAATGCTGTATGTTCAGCATCTGTGTAATGGGACCGGAACTGCTTTGCAGGCGGATAAGGTAGAGCCCGTTTTCAAGTTCATCGCTTTTCAGTTCATAAGAATGTCTGCCCCGGTCGAGTGTTTCTTTAACCAGGGTCCGGAGTTTCGAACCCGTTATGGAATATAGTGACAAGTCAGTATATCCGGAAACAGGCAGGTCAAGAATGATCATGCAATTATTGTCAGCCGGATTAGGATAGCATAACATGCTGATTGTCTCATAATTAAATTCTCCTGTCGAAACGGGACCTACAGCCACATCTTCGCAATAAGTATCTTCTGCGCCTGTTACCT
>CAZILN010000023.1:0-7757 GCA_964540005.1 uncultured Bacteroidaceae bacterium
TTATCTTCCTGGATAAAAACAGCTAACAAATCTACTACACGATTCGAAGAATTATATGTTTGCGACATTGATATCAGAGATTTCAGAAATACACTTACATTAAGATTTAAAACAGACGAAAATCATAAGAAACTGTTTCTAAATAGAATGATACTAATTAAAACAGTTGAGATAGCGATATAACCGAAGACGCACCAAAATAACCTGCCATTTTGGTCAGAGGCCAAAAACTGCAAACTTCGCATACCGCCGACCGTCAGCGGCAATCCAGAAATGCTCCAGAAATGCTCCAGAAATGCTCTAGAAATGCTCTATAAAAGTAATCCGGACTAATAATTACAGTACTTTTGGCATAACCGAGATAGAGGGAGGAGTCAATTCGGGAAAATTAATTTACTGTCAAAGGCAGGAATTTGCAAACAAACCAGTGAAGATTATCTATGTTTAGTCATTATGAAGCAGATACAATTCATACTCCTTCTCCTGATTTCAGTCGAGCTCCTGGGGAGCAACATCGATCACTGGGAATCGGTACTGACCAGTGGGAGTTATTGCTTTTACCTGGTCCCGGTTTCAGATGTGGATCCTGCCTGGAATGATCCGGGATTTGATGATGCTGCCTGGAATTTCGGCCCCGGCGGGGTAGGGTATGGAGATGATGATGACGGTACTATTATCGATGCATCTATGTCTGTATACTGCAGGTACCATTTTAATGTGGCCGATACACAGTTGATCGCAGCCTTAATTCTGGATGTGGATTTTGACGATGGTTTTGTCGCCTACCTGAATGGCACCGAACTGGCAAGGTATAATATGGGAATGGAAGGTTCTGCCACTGGCTGGGACCAGGCTGCAGACGGACTGCATGAAGCCGGACTTTACCGGAATATTGAAGCTGTCAGGTACAACCTGGAGGATCATGTCAGGCAGTTATTGTTGCCCGCAGAGAATGTACTCTGCATTGAAGTGCACAATGATAATATTGGATCATCGGATCTTTCATCAAATGTATTTTTACACGCAGGTATTGTTACTGATGGACATTATTTCGACGATCCGCCGGACTGGTTCGTTCCGCCCTTTACAGTCGATACTTCCCTGCTGCCCCTGATGATCATTGATACGGAGGGAAAGGAAATCCCGGATGAACCCAGGATCACAGCCCGTATGGGATTGATCCGTAATGAACTTGGTCTGTATAATTCAGCTTCAGATCCATTCAATGTTTACAATGGACAGATTTCCATAGAACTCAGGGGGGAATCTTCTCTCTGGGCGTATCCGAAAACATCCTACAGCATTGAAACACAGACTGACAATGGTGATAATAATAATGTTTCCCTGCTGGGCCTGCCGGAAGAAAATGACTTTGTGCTTTATGCTCCCTATGGTGATAAAAGCCTCATCAGGAATGTGATTATATACCGGTTATATGAAAAATTCGGTCATTATGCTCCACGGACCAGGTTTTTTGAACTGATAGTAAATGATGAATACAAAGGATTGTATGTACTTGTGGAAAAGATCAAACAGGATAAAAACAGGGTAAATATAGCGAAGCTCACACCTGAGGATACCAGCGATACAGATATTTCCGGAGGGTATCTTCTAAGGGTGGATAAAACTACTAATATGGAACCACCTTACTACTGGGAATCAAGCATCCAGCCACCTGTACCCGGCTATGGCCCTGTGATTTACCAGTATTTCGATCCTGAATATGATGAACTCACCATAGATCAGCAGGAATACATCAGGGAACACCTTCAGAAATTTGAGCAGGCCCTGGTATCTTCAGATTTTAAAAACCCGGATAAGGGATACCGGCATTATCTTGACATGAGTTCCTTTACAGACCTGATGATCCTGAATGAATTTACTAAAGACGTGGATGCTTTCAGGTTAAGCCACTATTTCTACAAAGAGAATGTCTCCGCAGGGGGAAAGCTGGTTAGCGGACCTCCCTGGGACTATAACCTCACTTTTGGAAACAGTGATTTTACACCTGATATCCATCTGCCTGAAAACTGGGTCTATACTTATCCTATGACTATCTATTGGTGGTTCAGGGTCATGGAGGATCCCTGGTTCAGGAACCAGTTATATTGCCGCTGGGATGAGCTCTATGCATCAGTACTGAACCCTGACACTTTAACTGAAATGATTGACAGCACTATCGAGTACCTTGGAGATGCCATAACAAGAAATTTCCAGCGATGGCCCATTTTCAACATATACGTCTGGCCCAACAGTTATGTGTCTCAGAGCTATGAAGCCGAAGTGCTGTTTCTTAAAACCTGGATCCTTGACCGGTTGCTTTGGATAGATGAACAATGGAGCGATCAATGTATCCCGCTTTCACCGGGAACAGAACTGGCGGATCCGAAGCAGGGTGCATTGAAGATCTATCCAAATCCTTCGGATCTGTCATACACTTTTGTTACACTGGATGCTCTTCCTGTTCGCGAACTATTAATGCGCTTATTTGATATAAACGGAAGACTAATTCATCAAAGCCGTTTAGAAATACAGGGAAACGAAATGACTTACCAGCTACCTGACTTTTCCTACCTGCCGAGTGGGATGTATACCCTGGAATTATCGGATGGACTCATTTACCGGAGCCGGGGTATACTGTTCAAGCAATAATCTGCGATTAATGCAGTGAACAATATTCCTCCCTATTCAAAGTAATTCTGAAGGTAGCGTACAAAGTTCAGGTGCATTATATTTCGGATATCTTCTGCCGTAAACCCTCTCATTTTCAGAATTTCTGGCAGTTTCTGAAGGTCTGCTATGGTGTCCAGGTCATATGGGCACTGTTCGGTGCCGAATGCGCCGTCCAGGTCGCTTCCAACACCGGCATGAAGCGAATTCCCGGATAACTGGCAGATATGATCGATGTTGTCAGCCATTATTTCGAGTGTCACATTTCTTGATTTTGGATCGGATTTTCCCCGTTCCCAGTCAGGCACCATCATCCATGCATCCAATGCTACGCCAATGACCGCCTTCCGGTTGATCAATTCCAGCATCATCTCATCGCTGAATTGCCGGTTATGATCAACAAATTTGCGGCAGTTGTTATGACTTGCCCAGATATAACCATTATAACAATCCAGTGCATGCCAGAAGGCATCATCATTCAGGTGGGTGACATCCAGGATCATCGTAAGATCTTCCATTCTTTTGAGTAATTCTACTCCTTTTTTATTCAGCCGTCCTTGCGAATCGGTTCCGTTGGCATAAATACCCGGACCGTAGTGGGCGGGACCAACAGCCCTGAGTCCGTATTCATAAGCCTGTTCAAGATGATTCATTGAGATGATGGAATCGGCTCCCTCGAGGCTCAATAAAAAGCAAATTGGAGTTTTCTCATCGGAATCCTCCCAAAGAGACAGACTTTCTGCCAGGGAATCCCTGTTCATAATTTGTTTCATTTCGCCGGCCTCTTCCATGGTCCGGTACCATTGCAATTGGCCCTGTGTCTGCGCCCAGGCCTGCTCCTGCGAGTACCAGCCGGGAATTGGACTGCCGGGTTTTACCACCCTGGCAATCTGAGTGGCCACTACCAATCCTATCCTGCCTTCTCTCAATGCGGGGAATGATACAGTGTTTCGTCCCCTGTCGGGTTTATCAGTCATCCCTTTTTCGCTTTCGCGTATCTGTCCTACGGTCCAACGCTGATCGCGGTTCCATTCCATGGCATTCATGGATAGATCAAGATGGCAATCAAAGCACAGCATTTTTCTCTCTCTTACAGTACTCATTTCTTTCATTATGACTTCTAGTAAGTTCTTTTTCTGGCAACAACCATCCATGTGTCAACAACCTTCTGATTTTGAACCACATAAACCTTTTCATGCAGCGCCATGGTTGGGCACACATGTACAGGAAGGGCATACACCAGATCTCCGATTGACATACCCGGTGCATCTTCAGTAGAAACAACAAGATGTTCTTCACTGTGATTTAATACGCTGGTGATTTCGAGTTCTAAGAAATCCAGGCGTGGATGTGCCATTTCTGAAGCAATGGATTTGTGTCCCAGATCGAAACATATATTCTGCATTGGCTTGCTGATTACCCTACCTGCAACAACTGCGGCATGCAGAAAATCCAGATCAGGCAGGGTCTTTGCATGACCGGCATCCCAGAATATGGTTGTCCCCGGACATAGGGTCCTGGATTCATACCGGGCATGAATCGGGAAAGTGGGTGTTCCTCCACAGGCAATTTCTTCAATTATTACACCTTTCCCTTCTAATTCATTTACAAGAATATTCACCGCTTCGAAATCTCTGTCGCTATGTGCTTTCCGCTCACCAAAATCGGGTTCGAGGATATGCCCGTCATAAACGTGCAATCCGCGAAACTTCAGCCATTGATTTTTCAGGATAAGATCTATGAGCTCGCCGGCTTTCCCGGGTTCAATTCCTGTCCGGTGCATACCATTGTCCAGATCCACAAATACACTAACGATCTGCCTGTCAGCATTGGCCTGATCACACAATTGGCGGCAGGCTTTCTGAGAATCAAGTGACACTGACAGCTTTACATCCGGGTATCGTTCCATGATCCCCAGGAAATGCTTTATATCCGGACCAAGAAGCGGATATGCCAGAAGGATATCCACACCTCCGTTCCCGGCTACCATTTCCACTTCAGTGAGTGTGGCACATTTAAATTTCTTAATGCCATGTCTAAGCTGGAGCCTGATTATCTCCGCGATCTTATGCGTTTTTACATGTGGGCGCAGCCGGTCAGCACTTCCGGCTATAGCAATCATCCGGCGAATGTTTTCTTCAATACGATCAGGATAAACCAGTACAGCCGGTGTGAAAATCGAGTCTGCATTGTTGGGTTTATACCACATTTCTGTCCTCCGATTAATCTTCGGTGTATAATTCGAAGACACACTCAACCTCCACTGCTATATTTCCGGGAAGTGACATTCCGACTGCACTTCGAACCCCCTTACCATTTTCTTCCCCAAAGATATCTACCATTAACTGGCTAAAACCATTGATGGTCTGCGGGTGTTGCTCAAACTCCGGGTAACAGTTTACCATTCCGAGGGTTTTTATCAGTCGCTTTATTTTTCCCAGATCCCCGATCTGAGCTTTTATTGTTGAAAGCATGGTCAAGGCCACCTGCCTTGCAGCCAGCTGTCCTTCTTCGAGTGTCAGGTCTTTTCCCACTTTCCCCTTAATAAGTTCTTTATCACTCTGAACAGGCCCCTGTCCGGATACATACAAATAGCTTCCGCTTATAAGCACAGGATGGTATATACCTCCTGAAGGCGGTGCAGGGGGCAGCTCTAAACCGAGCGATTTGATTTTATCTTCAACAGCATTCATTTTTTAATAATATTAGTTTTAAACAAATATATCCAGTATGAACACACCTGCCAGACCAACCACCGAAATGGTTGATTCCATAATAGTCCAGGTAGAAAATGTTTCTTTGACTGAAAGATTAAAATATTCCTTAAACATCCAGAATCCACCATCATTTACATGAGAAAGCATTAAGCTTCCGGAGCCTATAGCCAGTACCATGAGCTCCCTTGAAACTGAAGGGTCGGAAACAAGTGGGAGTACTATCCCTGCAGCAGTCATGCCGGCCACCGTCGCAGAGCCGACCGCTATACGGATAACTGCAGCAATGAGCCATGCAAGGAACAGGGGTGATGCGCCGGATTGATGCAGTAAGTCACCCAGGTATTCGCTGATACCACTGGCCACTAAAATCTCTTTCAAGGCTCCGGCTCCTGCCAGGATAAGTAGAATCATGGCTATGCTTGAAATGGCATGGGACAGATCCTTCATTACTTCCGGGATTTTTTTACCATTCCGCAGGGCAAGCATAAAAATGGCAAACAAAACCGAAAGAAGCATGGCCAGAACAGGGTTGCCCAGGCCTTTAATAAGGGAATAGAAAGGAGATGCCTGGTCGATAAAATGGGAGGCTATTGCGGAGAAGCCAATAAGAACCACCGGCATCAGCGCCGACAAAATGCTGATAAAAGTCGAAGGAAGTTCATCATCAGCAAGGGGAGCCTGTCCAGTAAAATCTTCCATGGGAGTGGCTTGTATCTTTTTAAAACGGGGAGAAAGGATGGGGCCGGCGACAATGATTGCCGGGACAGCAACCAGAATTCCATAAAGCATTGTTCTTCCCAGGTCGGCTGCGAACATATCGGCAATAGCAGTTGGCGCTGGGTGGGGTGGAAGAAAACCATGAGTTACTGATAAGGATGCCAGCATAGGGAGCCCTACAAATAAGAGGGGCAACCTGGTTGATGCTGCAACGGTAAATACAATGGGGATTAGGACAACAAAGCCAACAGCATAGAACATGGGAATACCTACAATAAAACCTGTGAGCATCAGGGCCCAATGGACCTTTTTAAGGCCAAAAGCCGAAATCATGGTCCGGGTAATCCGCTGGGCGGCTCCACTATCTGCGACAATTCTTCCCAGCATAGAACCAAATCCAAGAATTAATACCAGCAGGCTTAAGGTATCTCCAATGCCTTTCTTCAATGCATTGATGGTTTCTTCCAGGGGCAGGCCCATACTCAGACCTACGAAAAGACATACAATGACAAATGAAATAAAAGCGTTAATCTTTGCAATTGTGATCAGCAGCAGAAGCAGGATTACACCACAAAGAACAATTATTAAGGGTGCCATGCAGAAAATACCGGATAAATTAAGAGTTGAAAATAGTCAATTTTTACTTTCAGCCCGATTTCGCATTAGAAGCAAGCCCATTGGAAAAGTTTTTTTCAGAACTCTGCATTCCCTGAAACATATGATAATTAGGCGGTTTAATTACAATTTATAATCATTTTTAGTAAATTTTTATTAATTTCAATTCGGTAATAGCAGTTCACCTTTTTTATTGAAATCGAATTTAAATGAAGAAACTTCTGTTAACCCTGTTCACCCTCCCCTTTTTTATCATAATCCATGGTCAGATTGACCTTTCTGACAGCCTTGTTGTATACTATCCATTCAACGGGAATGCAAATGATGAAAGCGGGAATGGTTATAATGCAGATATATCAGGGGCTGTACTATCAACTGACAGATATGGTGAACAGAATGCGGCATACCTGTTTGCCGGAGCAACAGATTATATTCAGGCTCAGTCGAATTTGCCTGTTACCGGGTTTCCCATTACTATTAGCACCTGGCTCAATGCAGAGAATTATTCCAATGATGGTTACAGTTTCGTGTTTTCGAGTGACCGGATGGATCATTTTGCAGGTGCCTATTATGGTTTTAGCCTTCAGTTTGGCGCAGATGATAATGTCCATGCCGTATATGGTAACGGAGTAACATCGAGCAACTCTTATTCTACGCTGGAAAATCCTGTGTCTCTTGATCATTGGTATCATATTGCAGCAGTTTTCAGCCATCCCGATACAGTTAAAATTTATGTAAATGGTACTCTGGAGCCGGCATCAGAATCAAATCCTACAATGAATTCTGTGTCTTTTGCAGATTACCTTGACAGGATTGGTTTTTCCTATGATGGGGATTACCGTCATGGCTTCGATGGCAGGATTGATGATGTAGCAGTTTACAACCGAGACCTTAACGAGAGTGAAGTCCTGCAACTATATCAAAATTATTATACTTCTGACACATTCTATGTTCAAACTGGTAATAAACAAGTAAGCCTTTACTGGGACACAATAAATTGGTCATACAGGGATAAGATCTTCATATATCGAGATAATG
>CAZILN010000024.1:0-1635 GCA_964540005.1 uncultured Bacteroidaceae bacterium
GCGCACCCCAGGTCAACTGGATTTTCCCGTCGGAAAGCTTGTCAACCTCCTGGGTGATTTCGTAACCGTACATTCTCTGATTCTCCGCTATGAGATTCA
Source organism: uncultured Bacteroidaceae bacterium (assembly GCA_964540005.1). GTDB lineage: Bacteria > Bacteroidota > Bacteroidia > Bacteroidales > SM23-62 > CAZILN01. The sequence goes on from CAZILN010000024.1 coordinate 100, forward strand.
AAACGATCGTTTTAAGAGTACCCTTAAGTAATTCATTCGATATCATGACACAAATATATATAACATTCCTATATATTGCAAGCTTTTATATAAGAATTTTATATAAAAATAGAAAAAATACTTAAAATACTTATCAGATTAGCCTTCCGGAAGATAATAACTGTTGATTTATGGCCGGTTCATCGGATAAACCGATCGGATCGGTCTATCGGATCGATCGATCCGATCGGTTTCCGGTTTATTCATACCTCAGGGCGTCTGCGGGATTGGTACTCCCCGCCCTGATGCTCTGGTAGGAAATTGTAAGTAAGGCTATCAAGTATGCACCTACCGATGTAGCGAGGAATATCCACAGAGGAAGCGATATACGGTAGGCATACAACTGTATGTATTGTTTAAAAATGAAATAGGCGACCGGCCATGCAATAATGTTGGCGATCAGCACCCATCTGGTAAAATTTCCCGACAGCCGGAAGACAATGTTGCCCAGGGTGGAGCCTAAGACCTTCCTGACACCTATTTCCTTGGTCCGCACCTCCGTATTATAGAGGGCCAGTCCGAACAAGCCCAGGCAGGCAATGACGATGGCAAGTACAGCTATATACAGGAGGGCGGAGCCCATTTTTTGCTCAGCATTGTAAACTTCATTGAACAGCTCATCATAGAAATGATATTCAAAGGGTTCTTCGGGATCAATGGACTTCCAGATCTTTTCGATACCAGACAGGAAACTGGCTGTATTCTCTGTACGGAACCTGACCAGCAGGTAGTCATATCCCATATACGGCCTCAGGGTAAAAACCAAGGGTGCAATTTCCTCATGCAAAGAGGCAAAATGAAAATCCTTCACCACTCCGATGATGCGGTGATCTTCCCCGCGGAACAATATTCTTCCTACAGGAACAGTCCAGTTCAAATGCCTGGCAAGGGCAGAATTTATCATATAGGCCTCCCGGTCGGTTGAAAACTCCTCTGAAAAAGTCCGGCCATCCACTAATTGCAGGCCCATTGTTTCAAAATAATCATAATCAACATCCACCTGATGGAACATCAGCCAGTTTTCATACCCCTCTGGCCTGTACCCGTTGCGCGTGAATCCTTTGCCCGGAACTTCAGAGGTAGCACTGCTGCTTATAACGCCGGGGATACCCGATATTTCTTCTTTAAGTATCTCATACTCCTCCTTAAAGGAATCACTGGTCATTTTCAGGACCATGAGGTTGTCCGTATCATAACCCTTGTCCTGTGACTTGATATACCCTAGCTGTGCATAGATCACCAGCGTGCAGATAATCAGGATCATGGAAATAGAAAACTGTAACAAGACCAGTATATTCCTGAACCTAGAACTTGATTTCTGGTTCATCATTATTCCTTTGAGTACCCGGACTGGTTTAAAAGCTGAGAGATAAAATGCGGGATAGCTTCCGGCAAGAATCCCCACCAGGACAATGAAAACAGGTATGCCGATAATCAGGTCAAGGTTCATCCACTGGTACAGTTCCAGATGCCGGTCTACCATCTGGCCGAAATAGG
>CAZILN010000025.1:0-3023 GCA_964540005.1 uncultured Bacteroidaceae bacterium
ACTGATAAGCATATCATTACCGGAATCCTTAATACTGCAGATAACGTGAGCAAAACAAAGAACCCATCTGCCATAACAACGGATGGATTTATCAGAACAGGCTGCGCTTACAAACCAATGGATGTTTCATCCTGTGTTAAAGATGCAGGCCGTGCAGCTCTGAAAGCCCTTCAGATCAGCAATGCAGCCCGCAAAATATCTGAAAACAATGGCAGCAGACAGCAATAACTCATAATATAAATAAACCTGACAATAATACCATTTGACAGTTTAGATATCGAACAAGAATGATAAACGCTGATAAGGACAGAAAGACAGGAGTATTCATTTGTTCCGGTTGTGAGATCGAGCAAAGAATTGATATTGAGTCTATTGCCTCAGAAGTGACAGCTGCACCGGAGATATCTTGCTGCGAAAGACACCATGCATGGTGCAGTGCAGAAGGAATCACAGCTATCAGGAAATCCATCAGTGACAATCAGTTATCTGAAGTAGTACTTGCCGCCTGTTCCCCCAGGGTGATGCAGGATCAGTTCAGGTTTCTTGATGAATATGAACAGGACGGTAAAAGACTGGTCTCAGACAGGGTAAACTTGAGAGAACAGGTAGCCTGGTCGCATAAGGTTGATGACGATACAAATGACCTTGCCAGGGATCTGATAATGATGGGTGTTGCCAGAGTACAGTCAATCTCGAGGCCTGAGCCCTATATTGAACCCGGACTGAGCAGTAGGATACTGGTCATAGGAGGCGGGATTACAGGAATGACCTGTGCCGGGGAAGGAGCCAAAGCCGGATACCAGGTGACACTGGTAGAGAAAGAATCTACTCTTGGAGGATGGATCAAGAGGTTTACAAATCCATTCAATGATCTGCCTGATATCACAAACCTGATCAAAGAGCTGGAATCAGATGAAAAGCTTGAAATCCTGACATCCACCCGTATTAAATCTGTCTCAGGTCAGCCCGGACAGTTCGAGGTAGTACTGGAATCCGAAAAGTCCGAACCAAAACAACTTATAGCCGGCGCCATCATCCTGGCAAACGGATGGAAACCATATCCCGCAGAAAAACTAACCGGGTACAGCTATTCCGACCATGAGCAGGTCATAACCCAGGTCGAGCTGGAACAGATACTTGCCTCCGAAAAGAAACTGCCCCTTCTTACCGGACATCCTGAAAATATTGTATTCCTGCAATGTGCCGGTTCCAGGGATCCGGACCACCTCCCCTATTGCTCGAATGTATGCTGCGAAGTATCTCTGAAACAGGCACTCCTGTTGCGTGAAGCCTATCCTGATGCCAGGGTATATATCCTGTACAAGGATATCCGTACCAGCGGAATGGCTGAACTGACCTATCATAAAGTACAGAAAGACTCCCGGATATTTATGACTAAAGGCGATTTTGAACAGATCCAATCTGAAAACGGGAAATTATATGTACATGCCAGCAATACCTTGTTGGGACCACAGATCCGGATACCCGGAGACCTGATCGTACTGGCCACAGGCATGATCCCCGCTGCAACTGATGACCTGAACCTGCAATACAGGCAGGGTCCCGGTCTGCCGGAACTGAAATACCAGTTTTCTGATTCCCATTTCATCTGTTTCCCATACGAAACAAGGCGTACCGGGATTTATGCTGCAGGAGCCATTCGAGCACCTATGGATGCAGACTCCTGCCTGGAAGATGCAGGAGGTGCCACTCTGAAAGCCATCCAGTGCATTGAGAGTGTTAAAAAAGGGAAAGCTGTACATCCCAGATCATGGGATCTTTCATATCCTGAGCTTTACCTGCAACGCTGTACGGATTGCAAACGATGTACCGAGGAATGTCCCTTCGGATCCTATGATGAGAATGAAAAAGGCACCCCCCTGCCCCATCTCAACCGCTGCAGGCGCTGCGGTATCTGTATGGGGTCCTGTCCTGAAAGAATCATCAACTTCGAAGATTTTTCAATACACTCGGTATCGGCGATGATAAAATCAGTCAGCATGCCTGATGAATTTGAGGAAAAACCCCGCATCCTGGCCTTTGTGTGCGAAAATGATGCTTACCCGGCATTCGATATGGCCGGGGTAAAAAGGTTGACTTACAGTCCGTATGTCAGGATCATCCCGGTTAGATGCATAGGCTCGGTAAATAAGGTATGGATCTCAGATGCACTCAGCCATGGATATGACGGGATCCTGCAGATAGGATGTAAACCGGGGGATGATTATCAGTGTCATTCTATTACAGGAAGTGAGCTAACCCGGACGCGTTCTGAAAATATACAGGAAACCCTGCAAACTATGATGCTTGAGACAGAGCGTATCAGGACAGAATTCCTGGAGATCGATGAATATAACCGAATACCGGAGATTATTGAAGATTATATGAATGAGATAGAGCTGATAGGACCCAATCCTTTTAAAGGAATGTAACTTGATCTGGTTTAAACCAGCATTAATGGATGTATTTTAATCATAGTGAAAACAGGATAATCATTTCACATCCAGAAAATAGAATACAGAAAACAAAATGTTAGATGTACACCCGGATAGTGGAATTAAGCAAAGCAGTATGATCGATTTACACCCAGATTGTGGAATTAAGCAAAGCAGTATGATCGATGTACACCCAGATAGTGGAATTAAGCAAAGCAGTATGATAGATGTACACCCAGATATCAGGTTTATCGAGGAAATCAAACGCTCAGGCAACTCCGATCTGAGTACCTGCATCCAATGTGGATCCTGTACGGCAGCCTGTGGATTATCTGAAGGTGATGAGCGATTCCCCAGGAAAGAAATGATATGGGCCAGTTGGGGTTTGAAGGAATTGCTTATTTCTGATGCCGATCTGTGGATGTGCCATCAGTGCGGGGATTGCACCAAAACCTGTCCGAGAGGTGTGAAACCGGGAGATGTACTGGCAGCCCTGCGAAAATATATAATGATTGAATATGCTCGTCCGAAGTTCCTTGCACATATAATTGATAAGCCCATTTTTCTTCCATTTGTGATACTTCTACC
>CAZILN010000026.1:0-4040 GCA_964540005.1 uncultured Bacteroidaceae bacterium
CAATAGTTTATACTTAATTAATAATTATTCTTTATGCGTTCCTCAACTTCATGAATATCCCTCTTTATCGGTCCTACGGCTTCCATTTTCAAGCTGGTCACTGCGGCAGCCCAGATGGTAGATTCTTCGGGGGAAGAAGTCATGCGTTTGCAAACATAGGAGGAGATACAGGTGTCGCCCCGGCCGCTTCGCCCGACTATTTTCTTTGAGGTAAACTCTGCCTCATGATAATTGTTTGCAGCATATACCAGAACACCGTTTTGATGGGTAAGCACGATTTCTTCTGGTCCGTATTCGGCCAGTTTCTTTGCCTGTATCCGAATATCTTTTTCACCAGTCAGCGATTCACCTTCCACGACATCACCCTTTAATATATCAATCTGTGGCAGGATGTCATGTTTTTCCGGCCAGTCACTTCTGTATTCCAGTGTTCCGTCCTGGCTTACGACCCTGATAAAACCCTGGAGGTCTGCTGTAATTCTGGCCTCCTTTTTCCTGAGCTCCCTGATCACTTCAAGAGTTATTTCACCTCGTACCGATCCGTTAAGGAGAAATACCTTTGCCTCTATATCCATTACCTGGTCAGGAGTGAATGGATCGGCTTCGCTGGTAACGGTAAGCACCCTTTTATCCATGTCAGTTGTGGGATAATACAGGCGCATAACGGTTGACCTGGGTGAGTAATAAGGGAATACTTCCACTCCAAGTTGTTCCAATGCATGCACTACATGATTATCTTCCCTGGCAAGCCTTGTGATTGCTGCAATTTTCAGTCCCATCATGGCAGCAACGTGAGCTCCGTAATTAAATCCCCCGCCATCGGCATATCTTGTACCGGAAGGAGTCACTTCTGTGTCCTTTGTGTAATTACCTATTAAAACAACATCAAAATCAGTTTTATTCATAACAGGTTGAAAAAAGTTTAGTCACTGACTCTGACCTTCCAGAGTGTCAGGGCCAGTATCATTGATAATACGGAGCTTCCGATCCAGAAGATCACCACCTTACTGAAATCATAATGGCGCACACCTTCTACTATTGTCGTACCCTGTTCGATCAGGACACCACTTATTTTGTCCTGTATACCTGCACCTATGTAGCTGAATATGCCTATAAATCCCATGGCAGCACCTGCAGCCCTTTTCGGCACAATATCTATAGCAAACAGTCCGCCCAGAGCAGCTAACAGTCCGCTCAGCATAAATCCGTAAAGCACGAATGCGGCAGTTAACAGTACCGGATGTCCAGGAGGAGCAAAGAAGATAACAACCAGGGCAATTATCTCAAGAATTCCGAATATGAGTGTGACAGGGGGACGCTTCGCTTTAAACAGATTATCGGATATGAATCCATAGGCTACACATCCTGCAAGACCAGCAACCGTGTTCAGTCCCAGAATACTCCCGGCCTCGATAAGGGTATAGCCTTTTTCTTCCTGAAGGTAAAGAAATCCCCAACTGTTTATAGCGTAACGTGTCATATACATTGTGGCACTCGATAATCCAAGTACCCAAACAGCAGGCCTCTTAAGTATACCAAGCTGAATTTTACTTGTTTTTTGCTCCGGGTTTGCACTTACAACAGAATCAGGAGGGTGATCGTTCTTCCAGACTGATATTGAAGGCAATCCAAGTGTAGCTGGCCTGTCCTGCATGGTCAGGTATATCGCGATTGCTACGAATATGCAGAGAATTCCGGGTCCCCAGAATCCGGCCTGCCATCCAAAAATACTTACCAGGGCAGCGGATCCCACGAAAGTCAGGCCCTCACCCAGTGCATGTCCTGTACTCCAGATACCGTAGTACTTGCCACGTTCCCGGGTGCTGAACCAGTTAGCAAGCGATACTGCTCCGGTAGGAGCGCCGAATCCCTGGAACCAGCCGTTTATTCCCCAAAGGAGGATCCAGACCCACAGAAACTCGGTCCTGCCCATTAAAAGATTTGCCAGTGCTGAAAAAAGTACACCGAATGCAAAAAAACGTTTCAGGTTGGCATGATCGGCTAAAAAACCGTTAGTCAATTTACCCAGTGCATAAGTATACAGGAGCGCAGCACCGATGTCACCCAGTTCAATAGCAGTGAAGATATCATTATCAATTAATGGTTTTTTAACTACCGAAAGTCCCAGCCGGCAGGTATAAGCGATCCCATAACCAACGGTGATAGCGATAAGAATCAACCTGCGGTTTTTTTTATAAGTCCGGTCGATTTCCTGAGAATCGCTAAGTAAGGGCCTGTCCGGACCTGTCGCAAAGAATTGAAATAGTTTCAAATTATTCCTCCTAAATATTATCTACCAAAACCGGTTTGTTTTCCTGAAATGATCTGGTAGCAGCCAGACTCACTGTTAAAGCAGCGATCCCGTCTTGCGCCGTAACAGCAGGTTCTTTATCCTGAAGCACATTATCTGTGAAGTTCTTTATCTGGTCGAGGTATGCATTAGCGAATCGCTCCATGAAATGAGGGACCACATCATGAGTAACTCCTTCCCTGGTCAGAACAGTAAGAGGGGTTTCCCTGAGGTATCCGATTCGTAAGGAACCTTTTGACCCCAGTACCTCGGCGCTGATATCATACCCGTAAACGGCATTCCGGCTCAGGTCCACTATACCCAGTCCCCCGTTTTTAAAATTAAGCGAGACTACTGCATTATCGATATCACCGATATCCTTCATCTCATGGTAAACCAGTGCTCCACCGATGCTGTACACACTCTCTATGTCACCCATCAGCATCCTGGCCACATCAAAATCATGGATACCCATATCAAGGATCAATCCCCCGCTCATAGCGGGATTGCAAAACTCCATTGGTGGTGCAAAAGGGTCCCTTGAAGTGGATTTAAGGAGTACGGGGGTGCCTATTACACCTTCTTCAATTTTCTTTTTGGCTTCGACGTATCCCCGGTCAAACCTTCTCTGAAAACCCATCTGGAAAAATACTCCGGTTTTCTCAATGACATCTACCATTTCCCGGGATTCTTCCAGTGAAATGGATATGGGTTTTTCACAAAATATGGCCTTCCCTTGTTTTGCTGCATCAATGACAACATCATGATGGGTGCTGGTTGGAGTAATCACAGCAACAGCATCGATCTCCCTGTCAGCTAACAGATTGTGATGGCTGGCATACCATTTTGACACCCCGTTTTGTTGTGCAAAAGATTCAGCCAGCTGGGCTTGTTCATCTGCGACGGCCATTAGATTGGCATTCGGGACAAGATGTGCCAGATCAGCAGCATAAACCTGTCCCAGTCTGCCTAATCCTATGAGTCCGATATTCAGGCGATTCTTCATTTTATTTTTATTTTGGATTTAGTCCTTATTTCATGTAACCAGTATAGGTATTGTCCATCAGAAGCGAGGGCTCAAAAAGATTGGCGACTTTTTCCCAGCTTATTACCTTAAAATTTTGTGCTTCTTCCGAACCTCCTGTTATATTTTCTCCATTACCAAACCGGAATCCGTACCTGACATCAATATTGTTGCCACGCCCGATCTCAAAGAATTGTATCTCCTCTCCCTGCAGGTTGTAAGTAGAAATCCCGGCTGTCTTATTAGTCCCTATTAATATCTTTAATTATTCATTATCTATGATTTTGCTGATCTTGCTGAATGAGACATATTTAAAATTCTGATTCCGGTCCAAATCCCCGTCCCTGTTAAACCCATCCTGAACTATGAGCATTCCCTGATTAAAAATCTCATTCAGAGGGGAAGTAATGATTTCAAGTCCATCTGTTTCCTCGACACCGTCAACAATTCCATCGGTTATAATAAAACTTGTGATGTACTGATCTACTTTGCCGGTCTTAAAGATTGCATATGAGAAGTTACCCTGGATTGAAGCAATCAGATATTGAGCCCCATTATATGGGAAAATGGCCAATCCCTCAACATCAAAGGTAATATTCGGGTTCTCAGAATCACTCCCCTTAAGCTTAGTCATTCCGGCAAATTCACCTGGTTCAGCATCAATTTTGTAAATTCCTTCATCTTCAACTCCCAGGTAAAGGACGGCATTCCTGTCATCGGCAACCA
>CAZILN010000027.1:0-25685 GCA_964540005.1 uncultured Bacteroidaceae bacterium
CGATATTCATCATTCTGATGCGCATTCTTTGTCAATCCCCAGTCCAGTTCATATTTATTGTTCTGGATATTTAATCCTGTATGTGATGACAGACGGTGATTGGTGTTGAAGGACCTGTTATAATTCAGATAAGTATTGTTATACAGGGTCGTAATGCTGTTATTTGTCATCTTAGCTACATTAATAGCTTCGTAGTTATAATATCGTTCCATACCGCGATTGGGCATGAAGATCTGTTCTTTCAACACATCATAGTAAAGGCTGAACCTTGTGTTAAGGTTCAGGTGGTCATTAACAGTGACCTCGAAACCCAGGGCTGAAACAAAATTATTGTTATCGTTCAGTGCTATGTAATTCTCTATAGTCGCAAGCGGATTACTCGTTCCAAGTTCATCAACGTCTGCCAGGGTGGATAATAATTTTCCTTCGATGTCATACTTGTAAGGGTTCAGCAGGGGAGATTTCGCCAAGCTCGTCAGTATCGGGCTTGTTTCTTTTACCGTAGCTGCTTCTTTAAGGTGGGAAGAATTATTATTAAGAGACACAGTGGCATTCATCTTCAGCCAGGTGAAAATATTGAGCCTGCTCACAAACCGAAGGTTATACCCACTGTAATCCGTTTTCTTGATTATACCTTTATTGTTCTGGTATCCGAATGAAAGGCCATAGCGGGCAATCTCGTCGCCGCCTTTTACTTCCAGGTTGGCATTATACATGCTTGAGTTCCTGAAGATAAGCTCCTGCCAGTAGGTGTCGTGCAGGTAGTCTATGTAATTCTGATCTTCTCCTTCCACCAGGAAAAGGCTGGGGTATAACTCTATGATATCTTCTTCCCATAAGCCTGAAGAATAGAGTACTTCATTCATAAGTGTTTTGTGCTGGCCCCCGTTTAGCTGAGGGATCAGGTTTGTAGGCGCCAGGGAGTAGCCGGTCCTGACATTCAGTTCAATGCTCGTTTCAGTGACACTGGGATCAAGGGTTTCTATAATGATGAGCCCGTTTGAAGCTTTTGAACCATAGGTGGCTGTAACAGCAGGGTCCTTGATGATGGTGGTTTTTGAGATGTCGAAAGGATTTATCCCTAACAATGGATTGTAGGCATATCCTGCCAGGTTGGAACCGAATATACCATATGAACTCATAGGGATGCCGTCGATCACATACAGGGGGATATTGTTGGCATGCATTGAATTTACTCCACGCAGGTTTGTTACTGCACCGCTTCCGGGTGTGCCGGACCTCCTGACCACGTTCATCCCGGGCACCCGTCCCTGCATATACTGTTCGACCGATTGTATATTCGAATAGAGAATATTTTCAGTGTTTAATTCTGAATGGGCAGGGATCATATCCCTCTTTCTTATTTGCCGTGTCAGAACGGATAACCGGTCGTCCCCCGAAGAGACATCGCCTTCAGTAAGATAAATACTAAGACTCGAGCGGTTATTCAGGTAAACTCTCTTTCCCTTGTAATTACCCGTGGGTGAGATTATGATCCAGTCTTCACCGGAAGTTGATAGGATGCTGAATTCTCCATGCTGGTTTGTTACTACGGGAAGCAGGCTTGAACCGTCTATTGCCACGGTTACATCGGGAACAGGCTGGTTGGAATGCGTCAGTATGACTCCTTCTATACGGGTTGTATCCTGTGACTGCAATGTGAGCAGATTCACTACCAGGATGGAAGCCATTAAGAGTAGCTTTCTCAGATCAGCTTTTTTATAAATTCCCTGCATTGTTTTGCTCTTATGTGTTATGCTGTAATTATTCATCTGATAATTTTTTCCCCGGTTAATCACAGGTAAAGAATTCTATGTAGTCCAGTACCAGCCCCTGGGTAGCGACGCCACCGGGGCCTGCATATTCAAATTTGATTTTAGCCCTCCCGTAATCGGTCAGGTTTTCGACCCAGCAATCGAAGTAGTTAAAACTTTGCTCCGGCACATATCTTCCTCCCTGGGTAACGGGATTACACCTTCCCCCGACACTGGGTATGATCTCCCTGTACTTTTGATAGTCATAATAATCAAAAGTACGAACCAGTTCATCGTTAACATAGATATTGTAGATGCCCCCCACCTCCATATGGGTCCTGATCGTCATCAGGTATATCCGGGGTAACAGGTTGTCCACATTGAATTCAAGGCTGTAATTGCCGTCATAAGCGTAAGGAAAATAAACAGTTATTACAGAATCATTTGATGCGGTCTTAACCAGACTCTGGACAGGTTCGAAAGGCTTATCACTGATAACCCGGATCTGAAGATCTCTCTCTGACTTGTCCTCCCAGGCAAATTTATTGGTGCCGATTTCTTTTAACAACCATTCTGCCTCGAATCTCGAAGAACCGGTAAACAGGGTGTCAGGCACCTGGAAATCAGTGTAATTGTATGCATAGCCGTTACTGCAGATCGCTTTGTCAGCTGGCGTATATTCAATGAGGATGCTGTCCCCGAGTATGTTTTTCATCTTAAAGGTATCTACCAGAGTAGGCCAGAGGTTTATGAACTCGGTTTCCTCCAGGGAGTTTTCAAAAACACCCCGTTCCAGGAGGTATGGGATAAGCTGATCGTATTGCCAGCCAATGGGAATATCCGTATGATCCACGAAAAACCCTCCAATTGACTGTGCCATAATATCCAGGGCAGCATTATAATCTTCTTCTTTCGGGAAAACCACGGTTGCGGTTTTGAACCTGAATTCCTCACTGACGGGGAAGAATTCCAGCTCAAACATATTTATGATCTCCGACACCGTATCATAGATAGTATTCCCAAATTCATCAAATCCCGTGGGCCTGCTTTTTTCTTGGTCCAGAATTACTGAATCCTTACTGTCAATAAAGCCTTTGAGGACGGGGTTATTCTGTGCGAAATATTCATATATGTTGGGCCTGGGCAGGGCCACCTGGCTCATAATGAAATACCTGCCGTTCAGGTACAGCGGGCTTTCGAATTCCAGGGGTATGCCATCGAACAATGACTGTCCGTTGTGATACTCATAATAGACGAATTTTTCAGACAGGGTCTGGATCTTTTTCCTGGTCTCAAGGTTCAGAGACTGGATATAATGCGTTGAGATATGGTATTCCAGCATGCCGGATGTTATCCCGGCTGTATCAAGAAGTCCGGTAAACGCTTCATTGTCAGGAATAAAAAGTGTATAAGCATTATCCGTTAAAAACAGCGTATCATAACTGTTATCCTTCATATATTGGACAAACAATTCAAGATTTTTCTCGTTTTGAACGGCTACCCATAAATTCTCATCAACAGTTTCCGGCTGGGTATAATAATGGTCATCCCAGGGTTTCTCACAACCGTGAAGTAACAGCATGAGGGCAGCTGCCAGTATTGCATTATTGTATTTCATTCATCCAGGTATTAGATAGGTTCAAATCTTATATAATCCCATGCAAGCCTTCCCGGTATCAGGGATTTTATCTCAAAAGTATGGTCTCCGTATTTTTGGAAATTGATGGTTCCCAGCTCAAGTCTGGAAAATGGATTGCCACTGCCGCCTGCCAGGTTCCGCAGCCCCCCGATCAGTTTCCCATCGATATATACTTCTACCAGAGCATTTTGAGAATTAAGATAATCCACACTCATGTAAACTCTATACTTGCCAGGGATGATCTTCGGGAAGGTATAGCTGATTGTAAAATCTCCCTCCAGGAGAAGATAATCCCCGTTCCAGGCTCCGCTTGATTCCGCGTCACCGGTCATTACCAGGAAGAGGTCCGGCCCGGTCCAGGTAACCACATCCAGCCAGGAAGTGTCCTCTATAAGATATTCTCCCGGGTCGTATGTCGTCCTGTATTCACTCAGCAAAGGATCTTCCCAGAACTCATAATTCATGTTTGACCTTGAGGGGTTGTGTTGTTTTAATATGTGGTCGATGAAATGAATGGCCCCGCTTTGTGTAATGATATTGCTTCCGTCATAATCAAATCCCACGAAATCGACAAAGGTTGTATCTTCCCCGTCAACCAGGGTATCAAATACTTCTTTACCCTTATTAATCGTGATATCGAGTCCCCTGCCGTTTATGCCAAGGGGAATTTCCGAGAAGGTTAAATAATTGGTCGGGTCGTTTTCAATAAAATCGTTCAGGAACATCGTCCCCACCAGGATGTGGTAGGCTGCAAAATTATACAAGGGGTTTGTTGTGCTTGTATAATTGCTGTTGTCCGGACTGATGAGGGCTGCCAGGTCGGCCAGCGAGTGGACATTATATGTATTAAATACAGAATCCGGTTCCACCAGGAGGGTCATGGGTCGTGATTTTATTGTTACATCCTTGGAATTTATATCTATTGATTCCTTCAAACCTGTGGCTTCGATCAGGTCCTTGAAAATGGTGAGATCATCATTCTCAGCTATCCATTCGTATGAGGTAAAGGTTATCGGTTCCAGTACGTTTTTAATGATGTGTATATACCCGTTTGACAATTCAATATTGGCCCTGGTAACAGGGGACTTGTTGTTTATTACATAGTAGGAAGTATCGGGCTCAATGATAAAACTAATAATAAGATAGTCTCCTGAGAAGGTATAATCGGGCAGGGCTCCGAATGGAAAATCGTCGGCAGAAATGCCATTGGTTACCGCATGGTACCGCCCCAGCTCCGATACGAATACCAGGTCATTCAGCAATTCAGTGGTATCAGAATATTTGCTGCCTTCAATATAATCCATTACTGCTTCGTTGTCCGGGACGAACAGGGTATAGCCCTGTCCGTCGGGATTGTATGCACTCAGGGTTTTTGCTATCCCTCCTTTCTCCAGAACACTCAGGAAAATGGAATATTGTGAAACACTGTCGACCAGATACTGATAGATGCTGGTTTCCTCGATGTCTTCAAACCCGGCAACAAGATTATCTGGTTCCTTGCAGGAATGACTACCCAGAATGACAGCACACAATCCGCATATGATAACTATTTTTCTCATTGTCTAAAAATTTTTATAATAAGGGTTCTGTACGAGGTTCTTGTTGCGCTCCAGTTCATCTTCATGAATGGGTAAGTACCAGCCATCCGGATTGGTAAGCTTGGTAGCCAGAATCCTTTTCTGCGTGGAGGGTACATTCTGAACAACTACTTCAATCAGTTTGCTTTTCCTGCTGAAATTGTTCCTTCTTCCCATTCTGAGAATGTCAAACCAGCGCTTTCCCTCAAAAGCAAATTCAAGAGCGCGCTCCTGCATTATGGCGTCCTCAAAAGCCGGTTTCGAGTAGGGCAGGATTGGAGAGGGGACATATGCCCTTTCACGTATCAGGTCGATGATCTGTTGGGCACCTGCAAAATCTTCCAGCTGGGATAAGGCTTCTGCTTTCATTAACAGGACATCTGCATAACGGTATACAATCCAGTTGCAGCTGGAATAATCGGAACCGGTCCTCGTTGTGGCTCCGTCGGCAACCCTGCCTATGTATTTCCATATGATCCAGTCAGTATCGGAATATTTCTTAATAGAAGAATCCTCGCCGCGATACAGTTCACTGGCAAATTCCTTTGAAAACATTTCTATTGCTTTCTGACTGGGATCATACTGTAAAGAGTAGCGCGAGGTTAAATTGGCTGTGCTGTTTTGCTGGTTCAGGCTGGCATCAAACTGGAATTCGAATATCCCTTCCAGGGTGTTCCCGGGATAGAACATTTCAAACCATTGTCCTGGAGGCATCAGTACAATTGTGGATTCCTCGCTTTCAATAGTTTCTGGAAATATAATTTTATTCGCATGCTCTATGCATTCCTCATAGTTGAAAAGCCAGAGGGAAATATCTGCCAGGAGAGCATCGAAGGCGGCTTTTGTAGCCCGTCCCTTTCTTTCGTTTTGGGTCTGGTAACCTTCCGTTGTGGCGAAAGGTCTTGAGATTTTCAGATCTTCAACAATAGCCTCCAGGATCTGGTCCCCGTCGGTTTTTTCCAGATAAAAATCTGCATCGTCGTTCTCATTGGGTTCCAGTGTAAACGGCACATCTTTATAGAGCCGAACCAGGTAAAAAAATGACAGTCCCCTCAGGAATTTGGCTTCGGCGATAAGTCCCTCCTTCTGATAATCGGAGAATGTGTTGTCTATTTTCTGCACCGCCGGGGCGTTTTTTATCACCTCGTTGCAATAGTTGATCACCTTGTAGAAATCTTCCCAGTTACACATGTCATTGTCGGGATATATGATCCCGTCCATTATCTTCCTTTCATCATCGTCCACATTATTATCCCATTTTACCATATCGGCTCTCATTTCCCCGTATTTGAAAAGCTCTCCGTTCATACCGGCAAAAGTTTCATAGGCTCCCATCACAATGGCCTCAACGTCCTCCTTGGTTTTCCAGAATTCTTCCCTGATAAGGCCCTGTGGGGGTACTAGTTCCAGCCATTCCTCACATGAGAATTGTATTCCAAGTGTGAGGAAAATCAGTAAATATGTTATAGTTCTTTTCATCTTCAGGAAATTTAAAAGCTATTTAGAAACCAATTAACACGCTTAATGTTGCTATCCTGGGCGGAGGGGTACGTGCCTTGTCCACACCGATCCAGAAAGGATTACTGGCATCCTGTCCCACCTCGGGATCCTGTCCTGAATAACCGGTGAATGTGAGCAATTTACGTCCGCTCAGTGCCAGGTTTACATTTCTGAGGTTGAGTTTTTCACACCATTCTTTTTTAAGCCTGTAGGCTAGCATGACATTGATCAGACGTATATAATCACCTTTCTCCACATATTTATCGGATCCAAGGTTGTTGGCCTCATGGTCCATATAGGCCCTGTGAAGCATGTTATCATAGTCCTGACCCTGAACGCGCCACCTGCTCAGAACAGCCTTGCTCTGGTTATTCTTGTTGTTCATGCCTTCGGTGTCGATGGCAATCTGGTTGATAATATCGAACCCCAGACGGTAATGGAAATTGCAGCTGAGATCGATGTTCTTATACCTGAAAGAGGTGCCGAAGCCCCCGATAAAGTCAGGATTGGAATCTCCGATATAAACAACGTCGCCCAGGTCAATTTTCCCGTCATAATTTATATCCTGGTAAATCGGGTCTCCTCCCTTGAAGGTATAGGTCTCAACAAAGGACATGGGTACCGGGTTTCCATCCTGGTCAGTTATGGTTTTCCCCTCTGCATCCACGGCTAGTGCATCCTCATCACGCGGGTAGACCCCAAGGTACCTGAATCCGAAAAAGGATCCTATGGGTTCACCCTCGACAACCCGCTGGGGGTACTGGCCGTTGCTGATGGAAGTGGACCGTTCGGTATTAAAGTTTTCAGGGAGCTTATTGAAGGAATTGATATTCTGTGAAGTATTGAAATTTACCGACCACCTGAAATTATCCGTGCGGATGATCCGCCAGTCCGTCATCAGTTCCCAGCCCTGGTTTTCCATTTCCCCGCCGTTGAAATACTCAAGCCGGCTATAACCTGCTGACCGCGGGATATCATACCTGTTAAACAGTATGTCATGGGTGATCTTGTCATACACGTCTGCTTCGATATATATCCTGTCGTCGAACAGATTAAGTTCTAAGCCGAAATCATAGGATGAAATGGATTCCCAGCGGAGATTGTTAAGGGCCAGCTGGGTGGGGATAATGGCAGGATTGGTAATATAGCTGCCATTACTGGTGGAGCCGTAGGTGGCAAACCGGGCATAACTGCTCCCGGGTTGCCTTCCGGATACGCCCCAGCTCGCTCTTAACATGCTCTCACCCAAAAAATTAAGGGGCTCCAGAAAGGGTTCGTCAGAGAACCTCCACCCGGCCGAGAAACCTTTGAAAAGGCCCCAGCGGTAATTGATGCCAAAGGAGGAGGCGGCATCAGCCCTCAGAATGGTCTGTATCATGTACCGGTCAAGGAGCTTGTAATTCAGGTTCATCAGTGCCCCCAGTTCCCTGGTATCCCCGGACCCCGCACCGATCCAGTTGATCTGGGCATTAATGGATGGATCGGTGATATCGGTACTCGGTGTTTTATTGCTCTGTATGTTCATCCATTCCCAGCCAGATTGCCTGGTTATCCAGGTAAGGGCCCCGGACAATACATGCCTGCTGGTCTTGAAGGGGGCATTAAAGGAAAACTGGGATTCTGTGTCTATGGAATAGGAATTATTATTACTTTCAGCCGCCCGGTTGATGGTCCAAGCCAGCCAGTCTGTTCCCAGTGCATTGTATGGCAGGTAGCTCTTTTCTTTCCTGCCTGAGAACTGAAAGGAGATCGTCTGCCTGAAATTCACCCAGTCCAGGACCTTGTACCTCAGGGTAAAGTTATTCTGAAGGGAATTTTCCAGGCTGTCATCCATACCCAGTTTTGCCACTGCTACAGGATTATAATAAATGTTGCCAGCCCCCTGGTAGCTGTTGATGGGAGTAAAATACTCACCTGTCAGTATCCCTTTATCGTCATAGTCCCAGATGCTCATGTTAGGTGCCTTGATGTAGGCCATTTCCCTGACATTCCTTGATCTGTTCCTGCCGGTTCCATCATCCAGTTCCAGGTTTCCGTCCCTCTTGTTGCTTGTGAAATTAAACAGGATGCTGAACTGGATTTTCCTGGAAAGGTCATAATCCAGGTTGACCCTGGTTGAGAACCTGTTTGAAGCGGTATTGATGGTTGTCCCGCCCTCATCCACGTAACTGAAGGAGGTAAAGTACCTTGTTTTTTCACCGCCCCCCGAAATTTTAAAATAATTATCGTGGGTAAGTCCGTTCTGTGTGATGGCACCGATCCAGTCGGTGTTGGCAGAGTAATTGTAAAAATCAATATAATCCCTGTCATAGGCTATTTCGGAGGGCACATCAAATACCCCCAGGCTGTTGTGCCATTCTTCCAGCTGCAGCATAATGTATTCATTCCCATCCAGCATGGGTATGGCCGGTGGCTGGATGTTAATGCTTCCTTTGTACTGGTAATCAAATTCCACTTTCCCCAGTCTTCCTTTATGTGTTTCGATAAGCAGTACCCCGTCTGCCCCCCTGGAACCGTATATCGCCGTGGAAGCGGCATCTTTCAGTATTTCGATGGATTTGATATCCTGCAGGGCTATGTTGATCAGGTTACTGATATCTTCACTGTCGGCACCACTCAGGTCAAAATCCCGGTTAATTTCATCGATAGTGTTTACCGGGATACCGTCTATTACGATAAGGGGCTTGTTGTTACCCATCGAACTGATCCCCCTGATGACCAGCTGAGAGCCGGATCCGGGATCACCCGAGGCAGAAATGATGTCAAGTCCGCTTACCCTGCCCTGCAGGGCATCCGATGCGCTGAGCACACCTATTTCCTGCATATCAACCAGGTCTACCTTTACTGTCGCAGATGCATTGTCACGCTCATCTATATTCAGAAGTGTGTTGGTGGATTTAGCCGTGGCCGTTACGGTTACTTCATCCAGGGCAACTGTTGATGTCGCAAGTTCAATTCTCATTGGCTGGCCGGGATCAACGGTTATTTCCTGGGTTTCATAACCTATCACACTGACTTTTACGGTATTAGCTATGTTCCGCATCTCCAGGACAAAGTCACCGTTGATATTGGATACCGTACCGTTTATGACGCGGTTATCGCTGTCATATTCAATGATATTTGCGCCAATTATGGTAGTATTATCGCTCTTATCAATAATACGGCCCCTGATGATAGTCCTATCCTGCGAATAGGCTCCAACAGAATAAAACAATGCCAGTATCAGGATGATGGTTTGTCTGGTTGGTTGCATACTTCTCATGTGTACTATGGTTATCTTCTTTCTAATTCTGAAATAAACAGGACTGTATCAATCTGGTGAATAACCCCGGTGTTTATAACGTCCTCGAAAATTACCGTCCCGGTAGCCAGGTTGCGCCCCACCATAATATTGGTTGATCCGGATTCATTAATGCTGGTATAATTATTGCCCTGCTTGTTCGGTATATTTATAACATCGATATCGGGTTCGATATATATTTCAGTAAAGACAGTGGAAAAATTGGTTGATTTTTCGTCAATCCTGGCGGTTTCATAGTATCCCGGGGGCATATTCCCGTCGGTAAAAATAAATCCTCCCTGGATGAAGTGAAGCATAAGGATCTCCTTTAATTCCTCCATGTTGGACAGGGTGTCGAGGCCGGCATTGGTCAGGGCCTGTGAGCTCGGGACCAGTACCGTATAGTATTCGCTCGACGAAATAAAGGTATACTCATAGAGGTTGTCGTTGGTCAGGCCTGCTTTCCTGAGCAATTGATGGAAATCATCGAAGTTATTATCTATTGTAATGAAGAGGCTGGGTGCCGTAAAGCTGAACCAGTCACCTACATCGTAGGTGGTCCCGTTATCGGTATTTTCGCTGATAACGGCAGGTATGTTTACAGCCGGCGACCCCCTGTATCCGTCAGTAGTTCCTGCTGTCCCCCTGGCAGTTACTACACCGTTGAGATCATCACGTTCTATTATTATGTAATTACCAGCAAGGTTCCTTATGAATTCTTTCCTGGCGAAGCCTTTGGGATTGCTGGTCCCGACGTGGTTCAGCAGCAATGTCCTCAGGTCGCCAGTACCCAGTATGTTTTTCCTTATTTCAGCTCCGGATCTGAAAAAGTTTGAGAATTCCCCTGTGGTACGGTTATACATCAAAGATGAATCCGTTGAGGTATTCATGTCTGATTCCACAAAAAACATGTAATCCTGCTTATCTTTTTTAAGTGCAGGCAGCAGTCCTGTCCTTTCTATGGCATACATTACCTTGGAATAATTTCTCAGCAGGTAAACAGGACCTGTCACGCTGCTGAATGCCCGGGGCACAATGGCATCACTGACACCAATAAAGGTACAATTACTGGCGAATTCCTGCTGGATGATAGAGCCCTCATCCAGGTATATATAATCGTTTTCCCCGTTGAATATTCCTTTGGTAAAATCTGTAGGGTAGACAGGATAAACAGACATATGGGTGTTGGCTATTATTCTCCTTATGTGTTCGGGCGCATCCTTAAGGCTTCCCCACCTGCCCGGTCCAACCAGGTATGCATTGATGAAGGTGCTGAAAGCCTGGTCCGTAGGAGCAATGATCCCGTGATGGAAGCGAATTGTGGTAGCATCTCTGGGTATATTGTACATGCCAGGGGGGGCTTCGGTTCTCTCGTTGTTTATATCAAAGGCCAGGACAGGATAACTCAGTTCAAAGAGTGAATCTACCTGCAATCCCTCTTCTGCTCCCGGCTGATCGAAGGTTTCACTCTCATTGTAAATGAATTGAGGAAACTGGTTGACCAGATCGTAAAAAGATCCATAGCTATAATCGCCATCCTGGCTGATCAGCAGTTGCCGGGCATTCTGAAGCGGTTCCACCACCCTGTCGATCTCGTAAACAAAACCATTTTCAGCAAATATTTCATCTCCGATAATCCGTCCGTTTGCAATATAGATATCATCGGGATCCTCTATCTGCCTTCCGAAATAAAATTCATAATCATACATGTCAAGGTCATAGATATCGAAGTATTCTTTATAGAAAAAAGGCGTGTATTTGCGCGAATCGGATATAACTCTTCTGTACCAGCTTGATTCCAGGGTGTCAACAATGATAAGCCTGCTGACGAAAGAAGCAAGGTCGTCAATATATTTCACACCCATCTTAATGTTTTCATCACTTAAAAGGGTTTCTCTTTTAAAGCCCCTGGGTTCATCGTTCTCGATATCAAGGGTGTCGATCCAGCCGAATACATCCAGGGATCGCAGCTGGCTTTTACTCCAGGGGTTCTGCACAATATGGAATTTCACCAGTCTTGTTAATTCTTTTATGGGAATATCTTCAACGCTGCCATACAGGGGATTGTCCTGAAAAAACAGGGAGAATGCCTCATTATTCGGAGCAAACACACTATAACTGCCGGATTTGTTAATAATGGTGTCATAGCCTGTCAATTCGAGACATTGCGCAAAGCTGGAGAGATCGGGTTGTTCCAATAACTGGGTGTATAATTTCCCGGCAAGCCAGTCGGGGGGGTCATACTTGGGATTTGCTTCAAACTGATCGCAACTCATCATAAATGTGCCTATCGCTGCAAGAAAAATCAGCTGTCTGATCTTGGTCATTTTGTAGGTTTCTTTAGATATATTATACTATGGTTGCTGCTTTGGAATTCTGAATTATGGACAATGGCAAAGAATCTCAAAAGGGATAAGCTAATGGCAGAGAAATTCATGTAAAAGCCGTCCATTAAATAGTGTGCAATTATAATTAAACATTCCAATCCAATAACCGTCAATAGTGCAATTTGCTGTAATTTAGACTGAATATAAATTTGGCTAAATCGTTCAGTTTTACCAGTTGCAAGATATGAAAAATTTTTTTTTTATATATTTGATGATTAATAAACTATTTCTTTAACTAAAGCTAACCATTATGAGATCAAAACTTCTACTTTTATTGCTTCTGTTTTTTAGTGGTATCCTGAGCGCACAGTCGGATACCATTAAGACACTGATAATAACCGAAGCACGATTGGACCGGGGAGATCACAGCTTCTGTGAGATTACCAACATGGGTGATACGGCCATTAACCTGTCGGCATTCGAATTCGGTGTTGTCAGGCCCTGGACGGATCCATGGCTCCGTGAGGGCCCGGACCGGTGGATGATGTTACCGGATTATGTACTCGGAGCCGGTGAATCCTATGTCATAGCTGCAGTACTGGATTACCAGCCGGAACAATTTGCCATTGACGAAGCGAAATTCGGATATTCTCCGCGATGGAATGAATTTGTGACAAAACCGGAGATGTGGGAAATTGTCGACCTGGAGATCCATTCTGCTGAATCTCCCATCAATGATCCGACAGACAGCGTTACTACCCCTCATGCCTTTATCATGACTGATATATGGAACGGGAGGGAAACCTGGTACCTCAGGCACTTCTTCACGAACTTCACAGACCTAACCAACCCTGATTCGGCTGTTGTTGACCAGGTGAACGGTGTATTTGACAACGACGGGAAAAACAATGCTGCCGGTATGTATAAAGTGGCCGGTGTGGAAGGAGCCACAGGAAATTCCATCCTTGTCCGCAAGTTCAGTGTTAAGGAAGGTAACCTCGACTTTAACACCGGCAGGGGAGCGGCTGACATAGCTGAATCGGAATGGATACCCATTCCTCTCCTGAGAGGCAACTGGGAACCGGAGGCAGCCGTTTTCTGGACCCTGGGTAACCACGGGAACTATACGCTGGATATGCTGAATTCCTCAACGGCACAAATCAACTACACGGATTCCATTATTACCGTTCCCTGGGGAGTACGGAACAGGGATTCCCTGATACACGAGTTTGACAGGATGGGCGGTATTGCCTGGCACTATGACTTTCATGGTACCACTGACTCCGCTACCCTCGCCGATCTCACCGATGATGAGTGGATGCAGATGCACTTGGATTCATCTTTTAGTTCAGTCCGTACGGGTGATGTATTTACCCTTTATGCCTGCGGGGATTCGCTGCAATGGATAAAATTGAAAGTCGAGGTCGAGGACCCGCTTGTTACCGACAACATGGTTGTCCCCAAATATGCGCACCAGGCCAACGGTGATTACAGGGGATCAGGCATACCCTATGAAGTAAGTGCCGGGATACCGGGCGGGGATACCATAAGTGAGGTACCTTTTGCCACCCGGACCGACACCCTGCTGAAATACCTGGAGAAACCACCGCTTGCCACCTGGGAATTCGTCTGGGTGGACGGTGTACCAAGGATTGATGTAAAGGACGGCGATATCCTCAGGGTAACTGCCGAAGACGGGGCCTCTAAGAAGGATTATTATATCAAGGTCCAGAAGTACCGCAAGGCACTGAATGCACGCCTTGGGGCAATCACATGGCCGGATATTCCTGCTTATCTGTATAACCTGTATGACTGGAGCGGGGATACCATACCCAATTTCGTGGGAGGATCCTATAATTATAAGGTCCAGTTGCCGTTTGACATGATAGGGGTTCCGGCACTTGTAGGAATAACTGAAGATCAGAACGCCACTGTCGAAACGAAAAGGGCGGTTCACCTTGGAGGATCGGTTGCGCACAGGACGGTCTCCTTCACTGTTACAGCAGAAGATGACACCTCACAGCTTGTATACAATGTAGTGCTGGCAAAAGAACCCAACCCGGAAATTCCCATACAGCCGTGGTACGGTGATCCCTTTATCTCAGAGGTAGATGTCCAGGAGCAGTGGAACAACGGGTTTATTGAAATAGTCAACCCGGGCAACCAGCCACTTGATTTAAGTAACTATATGTTCTATGGTGGTTGGGCAAGCACTCCGGCAGATGCTATCACAGATGATACAGCTCCCGAAGGAGTTGACTGGCTGGCCAGGTACAGGAAATATATACCCGGATACAAATGGGCTTCGGATTCTGCAACATGGAAGTCAGATCCTGCCATAGCAATAAAGGACCTGGCTGTAAAGAGTACCGTCGCCGCGGGTGATGTATTTGTAATGGGCGCTATATGGTCAAATGGCTCACCAACCAGCGTATATGGTTCTGATCCGAATGACTGGCCCTCCTTTGCAGCATGTGATGTTGTCTTTAACTATCCCGATACTAATTATATGACATGGAACGAACCTATGAACGCATATGGATGCCGCAACTGGTTAGGTGCTAGCTATTACTTGTATAAGATCCTGAATGATTCCATTAAGGCAGGGACCAAGCCGGCCAACGATCCCAATGACTTCGAACTGATCGATCTAGTTGGAACCGGCGATGGCGAGTTCTGGGTCGTTGGCGGTAAAAGAATGGACCAGATCACCAGCTATAGGCGGAAACCTCATATTTATGATGGGTCACTTGTATTCGGCGAATCGTTTGCCGGGTCTTCTCCGGAGGATGACAGCTGTGAGTGGATCATTGAGGACCGTGCGTTCTATGATGCCCTTAACACACCCTGGCCGCAAGATATCCTTTATGTAACCGATAACAACCTGGGCCATCACTTTATGAGTGACGTGACAGCCTTCCAGTCAACAGTAGCATCGCTTTACTATAAAATCAGCCAGGGATTTTCAATGGATGAATCCATAGAAGGTGTGCTTACGGGAACCACGGTGGATGGATTTTTGAACAACATCCTGAAGCTTGATGAAGACCAGACCCTGACCCTTAAGAGCGCAACCGTCCTGACAGGCACAGATGTTTTAACTGACAAGGATACTCTGATTGTCGTATCGGCCAACGGAGATAACACCAGCCAGTATGTACTGACCGTGGCTGCCGAAGGACTCAGCGATAATGCCGTGCTTACTTCAAGTGTGTATGATATCGTAGTTACAGGTACTACGGGTACTGTCAGTGGCATGGATTTCAAAACTACACTGCAGAAGGTTCTATGGGATGTGGATCTGCCGGCTGGCGCCACTATGACCCCGATCGATGCGAACGATGGCTTTATTCCATTGAAGGTGCGGAATTTCGATACAAATTACGTGGATGTTATGGCTTCTGACAAGATCTTCCTGGAAGTAATTGCAGAGGATTTTGTTACCAAGATCGTTTACCAGTTGCTGCCGACTGTTGCGTCCTCAGACGCCTTTGTTACCTCTGTAATGTTTGACATTGACCAGGATCTGGGCTTTATTAAACTGATCCCCGGAGGTACCGGCGTAAAGGCCCTGTTGGCCAACCTGACTCCTGCAACCGGAGCATCCTTACAGGTGTACGATAAGATGGGTCATGAGAGGAACTCCGGAGTGATCTACAAGGATGATAAGCTGGTGGTGACCGCCCAGGATGGAACAACCACCAAGGTTTACCACTTCGGCATGCTGCAGAGAATAGACGACATACTGCCACTTTATCTGGCCTATGTGCTGTCAGATGTCTATACAGTTGACCAGTTTGTGTATTCCATTGATGTCGGTATAGCAGCCTCTACAGCACAGGTAGGTATTCTGTTGTTCGGTCTGACCGAGGCACCGGAAGCAACAATGGAGGTACAGAGCAGCGATGGCACTGTGAAGGCCGTTACCGATGTACTTGCCAAGGGTGACGTGGTTGTAGTCACTGCAGCTGATGGCGTTACCCAGGTAGTATATGAGATTGTATTTGACCTTACTACAGTGGAAGATATAGGTGAAGTTGCTCTTAATGCCTATCCTAACCCGAGCTCAGGTACCTTCATGATTGAAGGACTGGAAGCCGGACAGAGGATGAGGGTATTCAATTCACTGGGTGCAAATATTCTGGATATACCTGTACAGCAGACTGAAGAAGAGATCTCTCTTGAAGGTCGCCCCGACGGTATATACTTCATATCGATCAGCAAGGAAGACCAGGTTATTGGCACTCTGAGGCTGATCAAGAGATAAACACTCATAAAGGAATTAATTCCTTGAAAAAAGAAATGGCTGCCCCTCTTGGGCAGCCATTTCTTTTTTTAGTAAGCCCTTCCCGGACCGCAAGCCGGATGCCATTGCATTTGAATGTGCTCCAATGAAGAATGATGTCGTTTTAGCACCAATTTTATAATCATCTGCAATCTCTTAGTTATATTTACAGACATGAAAGAATTGTATTTATTGTTTACAGGATGTGCTTTACTGGCATGTACTGAACATGTGTTATCCCAGATAACTCCATGGGAGGCAATAGAACAGATGCAAAAAGGGATCAATTTGGGAAACACCCTGGAGCCCCCGAAGGAAGGAGACTGGAACAATCCTGCAGCCAAAGAAGTCTATTTTGACTATTATAAGGAAGCAGGATTTGCCTGTGTGCGGGTCCCGGTGCGCTGGGATGAGCATACCGGGAATGTTTCTCCCTACACCATTCAGGGATCCTGGCTGGACAGGGTGGAACAGGTGCTCGACTGGGGACTCGACAGGGATCTCTTTATAATTGTTAATGCCCATCATGATAACTGGATCAAGGATAACTACAGTGATCCGGACATGCGGGCCCGGTTTGACAGTATCTGGTCCCAGATAGCCCTCAGGTTCAAGGATAAACCGGAAAAACTAATTTTTGAGATCCTGAATGAACCTCATGGCCTGACAAAAAGCCAGAATGACGAAATGCACCAGCGTGTACTCTCGATTATAAGAAAGACCAATCCGACAAGACTGGTGATTTTCCAGGGGCACGAATGGGCTAATTCCGATCAGTTGTTAACGGCAGCCATACCCGATGATGATTACCTTATAGGATCGTTCCATTCTTATGACCCCTGGCCCTTCGGACTTGAAGGAACGGGATCTTTTGGTACAACCGCTCAGATAAGCGCCTTACGCTCCAAATTTCAGGGAGTGAAAAACTGGTCGGATGATACGGGTATACCTGTTTTTCTCGGTGAATTTGGTTGTAACCATGCGGCTGATTATAACTCAAGGATGAAACATTACAGGACATTTGTTAACCTTGCCGGGGATTTCGGTTTTGCCTTCTGTGTCTGGGACGATGGCGGTAATTTCCGGATCCTTGAAAGGGCATCCGGGAGATGGGATGAGGCGAAGGATATCCTGATACACTCATCTTCCGAAGCACCCGCAAATATAAATGCGACGCTTTACCAGGATACCATTGTTAATGTATCATGGACCAACATGCTTCCCTCGTATGACAGTCTGTATGTTCAGCGAAGAATCTCAAACGGGGAGTATGTGACAATTGCCAGCTTTGAGACTGATACAAACAGTTTTAATGATGTAAACCCGGCCGCAAACAGGTACTACTACTACAGGATCATTGCATATTACAATTCAGGTGAAAAGTATTATTCACATTCGATAATGATTTTTATGCCTGTCTATATCCCCAGCGTCAGGGGGTTTTTCCTTGGTGCGCCGGCAAAGATCCCGGGTACTGTCGAAGCCGAAAATTTTGACACCGGCGGGGAGGGACTCAGCTATCATGATACATACCCCTCGAATATAACAGGCGTTTACAGGCCATACGAAGCAGTGGATATCTATGACCGTCTCGGAGATGGTTACCATATAGGGAACGCCAACCCTGGCGAGTGGTACGAATACACGGTGGATGTGGAGGAAGCCGGGGAGTATATTATCAATATATTCCTTGCCAGTGAAGAGGGTGGCGGAAGCTTTCTATTAAAGATAGGCGAACTTGAATCGGATACTCTGATTGCATTCAGTTCGGGCAGCCCGCTGTATACAGAAGCTGTCACCACAATCATGGAGCTGGCAACCGGTCAGCAGGTCATGCGTTTTACGGTCATCAGTTTACCGGAGTTCAACTTCGATAAAATTGTATTTGAGCAAAAAACTCCAGTATCCGGTATCCTGGTCGTACACAGCGGGGCCATTACAGTTTTACAGGATCAGAGCGATGATCTTGTTTTCAGTTACCGGCATGATATAAGCCCCAGGATCATCCAGGTATACGACATTACGGGATCCCTGGTTTATTCCCTGGATCATCCGCAGAACAATGCTATTATATCCTCTTCCTCTATGCCTTCAGGCACATACATTTTCCGGGCCTTAATGAAGGATGGAGTTTATACCGGGAAGATAATCATTCAATAATGCAGAAAGTTACACATACGGTCCTTTTGTCCTTTTTTATTTTTCTTAGCATCAATGCATTTTCACAGGCGGTTGTCAACATTGATATTGACGCCGCATCGGACCGCCGGCCGGTCTCCCCGTACATCTATGGAAAGAACAACAGCCTCTCGGACAACCCGGGCAAGCCATTGAGTGCAACTGAATGGAAGCGACTGCGTGATGCCGGGATAAGAATATTCCGTGAGAACGGGGGCAACAATTCCACCAAATACAACTGGAGGAGGAAACTTTCGAGCCACCCTGACTGGTATAACAATGTCTTTCCTCACGACTGGGGCTTTGCGGCGGGAAGCCTGCAGGAAAATATTCCCTCTGCCCAGGGAATGTGGGCCTTCCAGCTGATAGGGAAGGCGGCTGAATCAGGGGCTCATAATTTCAATTCGTGGGACTTCAATGAAGCCCAGGGCTGGGACGGAGTACGGCAGAACCTATGTGGCGGGGGACAGGTAAATGAGGCCGGGGGGGAATATGCCCTGGTGGACGGGGATCCGGATCTGTACCTGGAAGACTGGCCGGCCGATTCTACCGTGGGGATCCTGGATGAATGGTTCGGCGATGAAGGGATTGGACTGGATTCAAACGGGATCTTTTATTGGAATATGGATAATGAACCGGAGATCTGGCAGGGAACCCATGATGATGTATGGCCGGCACAACCTGATGCGGACACTTTCATGCAGATGTATTTTGCAGTGGCAAAGAAGGCCAGGGAGAAATTCCCCGGGATCAAACTTTTGGGACCGGTTCCGGCCAACGAATGGCAGTGGTACATCTATAAGGGATCCTGGGTGTATCATAAGGACAGGTATTACCCCTGGCTTGAATATTTCATTCTTCGCATTGCTGAAGAACAACAGGCAAGCGGGGTCAGGCTGCTGGATGTACTGGACATACATTTCTATCCCGGTGAAACTTCTGCAGGGGACATTGTCCAGCTGCACAGGGTTTATTTCGATACAACTTATAATTATCCCGGCGCCAACGGGGTAAAACGGACTGCCTCAGGAGACTGGAATAACAGCCAGACCCGTGAATATATTCTTGAGCGCTGCCGCAGGTGGCTGGAAAAATACATGGGCCCGGATCACGGTGTGACCCTTGGGGTTACTGAAACAGGGATCAATAGTGAAAATCCGAACGTCATTGCTAACTGGTATGCCTCGACCCTGGGTGAATTCGCTAAAGAGGGTGTGGAGATATTCACGCCCTGGAGCTGGGAAAACGGGATGTTCGAAGTCTTACACCTGTTCAGCACTTATGGCAAGGGGTATTATATTGACGGTGTTTCTTCTGATGAAAAATTTGTGTCGGCCTATCCGACCATTAATGACGAACGGGATTCCATGACAGTGTTCCTGGTAAACCGCCACCTGGAGGAATCAATGGAGCTTAAGATACAACTGGAGGATTTCCCCGTCCGTACAGATGGTAACAGGCTGTACAGTCTTTCCGGATTGCCCCAAAATGAAACATTCAGCTCGCATGAGGATAATTCTCTCTCAGAAACCCAGGTTGAGGTTTCCGGTGATACCATCAGTCTCATCCTGCCTCCCCTGTCTGTCCATGCCCTTATACTGTATCTTGACACCACCTCCCTGGAAAGACCGGGTGTGCTGGTGGCTGAGGCCGAGGCAGAAAACGGGACCCTGTCCGGGGTCACAATCGACAGCCTTCATCCCGGCTATTCCGGAGCAGGTTATGTAACAGGTTTTAATGAATCCGGCGACCAGGTCAGCGTGAACGTAGAGATCCCCCGGAAAGGTTTTTACAGGCTGCTTATATGGTATAATGCGCCTTCCGGGACAAAAACACAGGACCTGATCATCGGGAGCAACATTCGCTCCCCCCTTAGCTTTCCTGCTACCGACACATTTTCCTTTGTGGATGCAGGGAGCTACCTGCTGGATGAAGGTACCGGTACATTTACTATAAGGCAAAACGGGGGAGGGGTCAATATTGATAAATTCCAGATAATCTCCTCGGGCAAAAATGAATATGACATTTCCCCGGAACTGGTGGATCCTCTGGCTGCAGATGAAACAAAGGCCCTGTACGAATTTCTGAAACTGCAGTTTGGTGACAGGATCATTTCCGGGCAAACCCATGATTATTACAACCAGCTGAAAACACTGACCAGTAAATCCCCCTTGCTCAGGGTGCATGATTTCCAGCATTTTACCGAAGGTTATCCCTACCTGTGGGTGGACGGGGCGCATTCCTTCGGCAAACATGACGACGGCTCGGTGGATGCCCTGACTGCCTGGTACAACAGCACGGATAAGAAGGGGATCATATCCTACCAGTGGCACTGGCACTCACCCAGCGGGGGAGAGGTAAGCACCAATACCTTTTATACCGACCTGACCACATTTGATGTTACAAAGGCTGTCACCCCGGGAACACAGGAGTACGAAGATATCATAAGGGATATAGATGATGTGTCTGCACAGCTTAAGAAATTCCAGGACAGCGGGATCCCTGTTCTCTGGAGACCCCTTCATGAGGCAGGGGGAGGTTGGTTCTGGTGGGGAGCCAAAGGTCCTGAAGCCTGCCTGGAACTGTACAATATCATGTTTGACCGGATGACAAACCACCACCAGCTTCATAACCTGATCTGGGTATGGTCGAGTCCCGAAGAAGACTGGTATCCCGGAAATGATAAGGTGGATATCATAGGGTATGACTCCTATCCGGGAGCCTTAAATTACAGCACCCGGAAATCTGTTTTTGATGCTCTATACCGGCTGACAGGCGGGAAGAAACTGATTGCCATGACCGAGAACGGTCCCATTCCGGATCCGGATGACTGCCTGGAGCTGGATGCTCCCTGGCTGTATTTTATGTCATGGAACAACCTGGTCTTTGAACAGAATACAGATAAGCACATTCTG
Organism: uncultured Bacteroidaceae bacterium; assembly: GCA_964540005.1. Lineage (GTDB taxonomy): Bacteria > Bacteroidota > Bacteroidia > Bacteroidales > SM23-62 > CAZILN01. The sequence continues at coordinate 21,456 of CAZILN010000027.1, forward strand.
GAAGTATATGATAACCCGGATGTATTAACGGTGGAGTCAAAAAACTTCAAAACCGATAATGAGTGGCGCAGTACGCTTTACCCCGAAAACTGGAAGCCCGGTTACAGGGACGGGCAGGGCAGGTTCCTGCATGATTTTTCATATGCCGGTTACCATAAAGGGGAAACAGAACCGCCACATATTACAACTAATGTGGTGGATATTACAACAGAGCCCTATAATGCCGATCCCGGTGGTGTGGATGATGTCACTGCCATCATCCAGCAGGCCCTCGATGATGTGGGATCGGCCGGGGGAGGTGTGGTGTATCTTCCTGCCGGGACATACAGGATAAAAACACCGGCTGGTGCGGATTACGGCCTTCATATAAGGTATGACAGCACTGTCCTGAGGGGGGCGGGACCGGATTCTACTTTCCTGTTTCATGATGAAACTTATATGAGGCAGAAAGACATTATACACATCAGGAGCGAATGGTCCAACTGGTTCACCACGTACGGGAGCATTACAAATATCACGGCCGATTTGCTGGAACCCACCCGTTTCCTGCCTGTCGGATCGGTTTCAGGTTTCAGCGCCGGGGATCATGTGATTGTCAGTTCCCAGGCCACTGATGCATTCATCGAAGAGCATAAGATGGCCGGCATATGGACAGCTGATGCCATCCAGGGAGTGGCTTTCATGCGGAAGATAGATTCAGTTGATGCTGAAAGAAAACTGCTGATCATCGATGCCCCCACAAGGTATTTCCTGAAAACCAGGGATAATCCCAGGGTATATCATGCAAAAAAACACATCAGCGAATGCGGCATCGAAAATCTTTCCCTTGGCAACAGGGAACATCCCGGGACGGGCTGGGACGAGGAATCGTACTCAAGCGAAGGAACGGGTGCCTGGGATGTGCATTTTTCCCATGCCATCCAGTTCAAGTATGCCCGGGATTGCTGGGTGAAAAATGTGGCTACCTTCAAACCTGCAGTGAATACAGGGGACATTCATGTGCTGTCGAACTGCCTGCTCATGAATTATTGCCGGAACATTACCGTTGATTCCTGTTTTTTCCAGAAGTCCCAGTATGAAGGGGGAGGGGGGAACGGCTACATGTTCACCCTCTCATCAAACGACTGCCTGATCAAAAACAGCCGGGCAAACCACAGCCGGCATAATTACGATTTCAAATACCCATTCAGCAACGGTAACGTAATTCACAACTGCCGGGCCGAGAATTCAAAATATTCCAGTGATTTCCATATGTACCTGAGCATGGCAAACCTGTTTGATGCATGTACAGTGAACGGGGATTACCTGGAATCAACCTTCCGTCCATATGGAGGCAGTGCCATTCACGGTTATTCTTCAACGCAATCAGTCTTTTACAATACCACCGGAGAGGCCTATCACCCGGAGAGGGATTATCTTATTGAATCATTGCAGTTCCGCTGGGGTTACATTATTGGTACATCCGGCGCGGCTGACCAGGTCATGATAGACCCCATGATAGGCACCGCGGGCGGATATTCCTATGATACCTCACCCAGGGATTTTACTGAAGGAATAGGAGAGGGAGAAGGCCTGAGGCCCTGGTCCCTGTACCTTGATCAGTTTCACCGGAGATTGATGGATTCGGTTCCGTTGGATAATTACTCCCTGGAGATCGTCGTCAGGGATAAACATTCGGGCGAACCGGTACAGGGAGCCGAACTCAGGGTTTACGCTGATACCGTACACTCCGATGAATCAGGACTGGCCCTTTTTACTGAAGTACCCGGGAGTGTTATCCTGAGTATTGACAAGATATATTACAAGCCATTGGATAATAAGCAGATCGTTATTGACAGCGATACCAGCCTGACTGTCTATATTACTAAAAATGAGGTCGATGTAATGGTCACCGTATTAGAGGCGAATAATGCCAAACCCATATGGGGGGCAGATATAACTTTCGGTTCGGTGACCAGAGCAACCGATTTCTACGGCAATGTGGGGTTTACGCTTTTTCAAGGCTACCATGAATACAGCCTTGATGAGAATTACTTCAGGTCCGATACTGGTCTTATATATATTACATCGGATACTTCAGTTCAATTTTACATGACACGTACGGAGGCGGATGTAAAGTTCCTGCTTAAAGATGGTACAGCATCTGTAAATAATGCCACCGTAATACTGGGTGAGGATACACTGGTAACCGTTTCACTGGGGATGGCATTTTTCAGGCAGGTCCCGGTTCCGGAAAACTACCACTTCCTGATCAGGAAGTCCGGGTACGATGATCAGGAAGGAACCATCTTTATAACCACCGATACTACCATATATGTCGCCATGGAAGCCTGGCCGGACAATACAGATTCCTATACCGATGATGAAGGTTACAGCTTCTGGCCAAACCCAGTCACGGATCTTTTGCAGTGCAGGCTGAGCGACCCGGATACTGAAAAGACCTTACGGATAATGGATGCAACAGGGCGCGAATTTTATTCGCACACTCATAACAATGAGTATATCAGCATAAATGTCAGGGATTATCCTCCTGGGATATATTTACTTGAGATTTCATCCAAAGACAGGCGCAGCACCCGTTTATTCATTAAGGAATAGGATTACCCGAAGCTGCATCAGGAGCGAATACACCTGATCCTTCTGATTGCTGATTTCAGGAATGTAGCCGTTTGTTTCGATTCAGGCCGGATTTACATTCAAATGATGCCAGCTGTTGTTGGAGACCAGGAATGAGATCAGGCCGTTGATACCCGGACTGTTGTAAGATCTGTCAGATCCGATGATGCGGATGAACTGCAGGATCTCTGCAACCAGTTCCTCCGAACCGACCGCCTGGTCAAAGCTGTGAGATTCCCTGTCGGAAGGGTCTGTCCTGATGATATTGATCTCATTATTCAGCAGATCTGCCCTGAGTTCGCAACCGTTCTGGTAAAAGATGCTTTCAAATATCTCTTCCCCGGGAAACCTGTTCAGCTGGATATTTATAATACAGGCGTTATCCAGTTCAAGACGGGTATGGATCATTTCCGGATCCTTATCAGATGCAGGAAGGTGAACGATCTTGTGTTTCTTCAGGTTGGTGGTATTGGCAAACAATGAGGCATCCACACATTCGGTAAGGGAGCTGGTCATCCTGGTTTTGATCTCACTGCCCCCCCCGTTGAGATTGAGCCGTCTTTTTATTTCAATATATGCCGGTTTATTAAGGAATTTTGCCAGTCCCATCATCGCAGGATGGTAGTGTATCGGTTGCCTGAACTTGAGGGTCACGTTGGCCTCTTCTGCCAGTTTGAATAAATAATCGACCTTTTTCCTGCTCAGGAATACCGGGTTGGGAATCAGGATGTGCTTGGATTCCCTCAGTGATGCAACGATGTGCTCAAAATCGGCTGCAGGATCAGAGGTGAAGACCAGGGCATCACAGCTCTCAAACAACCGGTCAGTATCTTTGAGGACAGGTATCTGCTTATGGAGGGTACCATGGGTATCAGCCTGCGGGGGAAAATAAATACCGGCCAGCGACATCCTGTCCTGATGCCGGAGCCTGGACAGCTGTTGATCTGATAATGAGTAATTTCCCACAAATCCCAGCCTCATCATAAGGGAAGTATTTTTGCAAACATATAATTTTTTAATTCCCCGCATTTTAAAAAGATTTCAACTTTTGAAGTTTTTTTGTTGATAAAGCTAAATTTGCAGTAGTTAAATTTATTCATGAAGGACACCTACAAGCACAAGGGACTTCGCAGGCAATTGGTTGATACTGTGAGAGAAAAAGGAATTTCTGATGAGGATGTACTCTTTGCATTGAATAAGGTCCCCCGTCATTTATTCATGGATAGCGGGTTTATAAGGTTTTCTTATAAGGACCAGGCTTTCCCGATCGGATCGGGACAAACCATCTCCCAGCCTTATACCGTAGCATACCAGACCCAGTTAATCGGAGTAAAAAAGGGGGAAAAGGTGCTCGAGATAGGCACCGGTTCAGGATACCAGACAGCCATACTGCTTGAAATGGGCGCCAGGGTCTATACCGTTGAAAGACAGAAAGAATTGTATTTGAAAGCACAGGCCCTGCTGTCCGAACTGGGTTACAAACCGCAGTTTTTCTTCGGGGACGGGATGGAAGGCAAGCCCACTTACGGACCCTTTAATAAGATCCTGATTACTGCAGCGGCCGAAGAGGTGCCTGAAAAGCTTCAGGAGCAGCTGGTGGTTGTGGGCCGTATG
>CAZILN010000028.1:0-6353 GCA_964540005.1 uncultured Bacteroidaceae bacterium
AAAGGGATCAGCAGAAAGATAGCTTGCACCTGCCCTCACCATTATGGGATTGCGGAACATCATATAGCCTGAACTCAGTGCCAGTGCTATCAGGAAATCACGCCGCGTCATTTTCATAGTACCTGTTTTGAATTATTTGTCCGGAAAAATAACAAAAATATCTGCTACCTGGACAGTTCCAATGACCTGGTAGTAGTATAATATTTGGCTATCATGTTAGGGACTTCCCACCGGGGCATGTTGCCTTCTTCAAGGAATCTCAGGTATTTCTCCATTACCTGGGCAAAATGGGCTTCATGGCCTACCTTATATGTGTCAGGGATAATAACTTTCCATTCACCCTCTGCCAGCTGTTCCAGTTCAACTCCCGGGTATTTTGTGCTGATTGGTCCTGAGACTGCAGCTTCCAGCTTTTCCTGTACTTCACCATGGTCGCTTACCGCTTCAACATACAGAAACGGCTTGAAGTCTTCTTCCAGGCCCTGCCTGATAATAAGATTGCACTTGCTGCCCCTCATTATTGAATAGTGCGTATCCCCTGTTCCTTCCGGCGCCTGGAAGTTCCAGATTACCGAGACCCTGGCAAAAACATCTTTGATCTTATAGGTCATTTCACCGTTGCAGGGATAGTGCAGCATGCCGTTTTCGATATACGAACCAAGGTAGTCAGGATATTCCGGCAGTCCGCTTACCTTCTCAAACTGCTGAGGGTCCATTACTGTGGACCAGGCCCTGGCCGAGATCATCTCTATATCCTTCTCATAATCAATTATTTGCTCAGGGAAACATTCCCATTGCACCAGGTCGACCAGGTGGGTCCCTACATCTGATATGCCTGTTCCCTGCTGCGCGACATCAAAGAACCAGCCCGGCCGTTTTAAGGGATTTCCGGATACATACTTAAACAGATGATGGACGCTTTCTTTGGTAATGGCAGGATCATCGGCACTACCCCTTTCCAGTTCCCCGAACACATCTGGTATCATGGAAAGTTCCCTCTGCAGCAGGGTATTGATCTCGAAACGCTCAGTCATGATATCGTACAGGAGCACCCCCTGTTCATCTGCAGCCAGAAATGCTTCCTGCAACAGGGGAAATTTCTCCGGTGTGATAACCATGGGTTTGTCTGCAAATACATTCAGGCCTGCTTTCACAGCCTGAAGGATGTATTCTGTTTTCCTGGCATTATTGCCAGCCGTAACCATCACATTCCCCGGTTTTTCTGCCAGCATTTTCTCCAGGTAATCCGCTCCTGTATATAGTTTCGTCTCCCAGGAGGAAGGATCCTGCTCCCGTTTATTATATCCTTCGATCCGCCCAAGGTAGTCCTGTACATCAGGTCCTTCAGGAGCATATACATGTACCAGCGGATCGACCCTGTCATACATGGATTTCTGCACCAGGCCGGCATGAAAATGGCCCGGATTAAGCTGCATCAGTTTTATCGTTTTATCAGGCATTTTTTCAGATTGATCAGTTTGTTTACAGGAATAGCAAATTATTATTAGTGATGCAATTACTGAAAGAAGCTTTAGATGTTTCATCGCAGATCAATTGATAGTTAAGATTGCCGGTTTTTAAGTTTTGATGCCATAGGGCTCCCTTTGCGTCCTTGACAGCATGGCATTCGCCTCATCATCATTAACAAATTCTTCCTTTCCCGGATCCCAGTTCAGTTTTCTCGGAAGCTTCATGGCGATATGGCTGACCAGGCAGGCGGAACATGATCGGTGTGCTATTTCAGCAGGGGCAACCGGTTCTTCACGGCTAAGAATGGAATCCAGCCAGTTACCATGCTGGTCTTCTGAATGATACAGGTGAATTTCATTTTCGCCAATTTCCGACTCAAGTATTTTCGGGTCACTGGCATCAAGTGCCTTCTGGTTTTCAGCCTGTGAACCCGGATCGCTGGCCGTAACCGAATAATTCCCCCTGGCCACGAAGATCCACCCTTCAGATCCGACAAATTTCACCCCGTTAGGATTCTCGCCACTGATATACATGGTGGCACCATTTTCGTATTTCGCCTTCACCTGGAAATCCCCGTGTACATCCCATAATCCACTTGTTGGAAATTCAGCTTCTGCTTCTACTTCAATGGGACCGGTGAACTCTGTCCCCATACCCCAGTGGGCCGTATCGATATGATGTGCCCCCCATCCGGTGATCATGCCGGCGCCGAATTGTTCACAGCGCAGCCATCCCGGACGTGAATAGTCATTCTGTGGATGGACCCGCTTCTCGGTGTAATACACCTCGGGTGTTGAACCAAGCCACATTTCGTAGTTAAGGTTAACCGGCACTGTCATTTCGGGTTCTTCTTCCCCTGATGGGTCACCGGGAAGGCCGATATGAACCTCGGAAACATCCCCTATGCGCCCGTTCCTGACCAGCTCGCAGGCCTTTTTGAACTGGGGCCAGGGATTGGCAGACCGCTGCTGGCTACCTATCTGGAAGATCCGGCCGGTCTCTTTCATGACATCGGCCATGGCCCTTCCCTCTCTGATAGTCAGTGAGGCCGGTTTCTGCAGATAAATATCTTTCCCCGCCAGTGCAGCATCGATGGCCGCCTTTGCATGCCAGTGGTCAGGAGTGGAAATGATCACGGCATCTATACTTTCGTCTTCCAGCATTTCGCGGTAGTCCTGGTACACCGCCACATCAATATAATTATCCTGTCCCCTGTTGGTGGCATACCAGTCTTCGATGAATTGCTTCCCCTCCCTGGCCCTCTTGAAATCCACATCACAGCAGGCAACAACCCTGGCCACATCATATCTCATGGTATCAGGCAGGTCATGCACCCGGGCAATACGGCCAATGCCTATCTGTGCAATATTTATTTTTGAGTTCGGGCTCCCCTTTTTGAGGGTACAGGCAGGTATTATGGAAGGCATTACAATAGCACCGGTAAGTCCGGCTAAGGAAGAACTGAGAAATCTTCTGCGTTTCATGTGTCTGTTATTTAGTTTTCAATAATACTTAATCCGTCTCGATGAAGCTTATTCTTCCACGGCATCCAAAATCCACAGTATCCCTCCTTTAAGGTGCTCCCGGAAGAGGGGATCCTGGTAGTATTCTATTTTATATCCCAGGGCCGTGAACCATTGCCTTCCTCCCTCGTAATGTTGGTGCCAGGCCAGCGGGAGATAATCCCCGAAAGTGGTACCCGGGTATACCGCTTTGAGTTCATCTTCAATTGTCCTGAGATCTGCAGCCAGCAGTACATGAATATCAGGATTTTCTTTCCTTCCGTAGGAGACTGTTTCTGACTACAATAAGTTGAAAAGAGGGCTATAGTAAGTAATAGAACTAAGCTTCTGGTTGCTTTCATCGGTTTGGAATTTATTTAATGTCTGCCCGCGGAGGATAGGCATAATTGCTCCACAACTGGTCGATGATTTCTTCTTTTAATTCCCCGTCAAATACAAGCATGCGGTACCTGAGCACATACTCCTTTCCCGGTTCCAGCACCCATGCTTTGTGCCTGATGGGACAGAATTCAAAGAAGAGGTCTCCCCTTCCATCGTTTTGATCTTCAGGCCACACCCGCATGGGTTCGGGGTGAGCCCGGTTGGCCGGATGACTGAAAAACACCACTCCCGATCTTTCTCCCTGCCCGGTATCACCCTCGAGCAGGCACCAGCGTGCAAAGGAAGCATCGGCATCTTTGCGGGTCCTGCCCTCGGAAGTGAGTACGCTCGAATTCTCCCTTGTCCACTGCTCAGTGGCACGAAATCCTATCCCTCCTCCGTACCGGTATGCCGAAAGCTCAACAGCACTGTCAGTTGCACAGTTAAGGGTAAAGCTGAAGTCAATTATCCAGACAGGATTTTCATTAATAACAGTCTCTGATACCCTGACATCCCAGGTTTCATTCATGGCCGTTTTATCTGCACCTGGGGCAGAAAAATCCACATGCTCATGGTGTACCTTGAATCCTCCCGTCAGCTTCCCTGACCAGGTGGAGAGTATCCCCGCAAGCCTCACTGTTCCCTGTCCGTCAGCCAGGTTCCAGAAATCCACCGACCGTCCCTCAAATATGGTGCGGGTCCATGGATTCCAGATCCCGTAATGATGGTAATGATCATCAGGCTGAATATTAGTCAGTAATTTCCCTGCCGGTGAATAAAGCGGATGGATATAGCCGCCTTCCCTCCGATAAAGCGGGTTTGTCCCTTCAGGGGCCTCAATCATAGAATGCCTGTATTTAAATACCTGTTTACTACCGGCCATTACAGTAATATTATCCCTGTCTGTTGTGGTGAGCAGGCTGCTTTTCTCCGGACCGGCCTCCTCCCTGTGAATTTCAAAATCATAGCTGTGCCCTGCCTTAAGGGTTTTGCCCGGATCGAACCAGAGCCGCGGAGATACTCCCGGTTCCAGCTGTGTTCTCAGCCTGGTTTTTTTGTTTCCATCTGAATGGAAAACCACCAGCTTCAGAGAATCCTCATTATAGTCAATGCCGGAAAGGTCCAGTGACAGGGGCTGGCTGATCACATCCTGAACCGGAGTTATGCTGAATGTCTGAATGGCTGAGCCCTGCGAAAACCCCTGTATCATCAGGAAGCTGATAATAACTGTAAGTATGTTTCTCATATGTAATATGTTACGATCCCGAAACTTCTTTGAGCGTTTCCAGAAATACCTTAAGGTTTTCCGTGCTGACCCCCTGTGGCATGCCTCCGCCTACCGACCAGACTATCCTCTCTTTATCTTCTATGGATGCATACATGTCTCTGACTCCCTCTCTTACCTGATCAGCTGATCCCAGGGCCAGAACATCCCGTGGTGGGAGATTGCCCAGAAGGGTGATATCCTCTCCTGCCAGTTCCCTGATCTGGTTGAGGGAATGTTCAAAGCTGAAATTGAAGAGGTTAATATTCATTTCTTTAAGGTAAGGAGTACTCACAAGTCCGTTAGCATCGTTGTGAAAAAATCTCACCTTTGCATCGAATGAATCAAAGATCTCTTTCAGGTAAGGAACAGCAAAATCCCTGCAACTCTGATCATCGATGAATCCGACAATATCATCAAGCACCAGTATCCCGTCTATTGAGGGGAAGCTTTCTTTCTGCAATTGCAGCCAGTCAATGCTGAAATCCGTTATCAGTCTCAGCAGCCGATGGCACTCATCGGGATTCATGATAATGGACATCATGAATTCGGATGTCCCCATCAGGAAGGATGCAATATTCAGTGGTCCACGGGCTACTGCAAACCGGATCTCCTGTCCCTCCTGCCTGATCCTGTCGTGGTATTCCGACAGGCGCTGAAGGACAAAAGGCAGCAGGCCCTGTGTACGCGGATCAGGTTTTTGCATGTTCGCAACTTCAGCAATATCCGTAATAACTTTCCCGGCATGGGGAAGGCTGTGCTCGTTCCATGTCAGCTTTGCTCCGAATGCGCTGGGTTCGGTACACATCCCGTATTCAGACCAGAATCCAGGAAGGAAGATCACCTGCGGAAATGTTTTGATGGCTTCCATATTGGCCCTGAACCAGAGTTCTCCCGAAGCATAGTATTGAAGTGCGGAGATACCGTACCAGCCGGGTATCCATGGACTGTCTATTATGAGTCCGGGTACAGCCTTTTCAGCTTTCTTTCCTGCAAGAATATCCAGTAGCGACTCCCATTGTGCTGCATTCATGCCTGATAATTGAATTAAAGTCTTAAAATAACAAAATAAGTATAGTAAATTTATCGAATGAGTGAAAAAATGGGCCTGGCAATGATCAATTCTGTACTTAATTGCCAGCCTTCCGGCATCTTTGCCAATAAAGAGATCAATTTGCTGGCTAGGACAACCAGGCTATCCTGATGATTTAAGGGTTTTGCGTATGGTCCTCAATTCAGCGAACATGTTCAGGAAGGTTCCCCTGACTGAGAGCCGGCTATCCGGATCAGAGGACCAGTCAATAGGAAACTCCAGGATCCGGTAGCCTTTCCTGCGGGCCCGCAGGATTATTTCAATATCAAACATGAATCCCTCGGTAAAGCACTCGGCATATAATTCATGAGCGACTGCTCTTCTGTATAACTTCAAACCGCATTGTGTATCGGTAAGGTTTCCCGGGATCCGGCTGTGGATGCGTATGTATTTACGAAAAAGGAAAGAGGCCAGTCTCCTGTAGAGCTTGCGGGAACGCTTTATAAGGCTTCTGGTAAGGAAGCGTGAACCGTGGGCAATGTCACACTCACCTGATGAAAGAAGGTCTATACCCCTGTTAATATTGGCATAGGGGACACAGTTGCCGCTGTCAATGAACATGATGATTTCAGAGGTGGCTTCCGTTATTCCGGCTTTTACCGCATAGCCTTTCCCTATATGATCCTGATAATCAATTACTTTC
>CAZILN010000029.1:0-6680 GCA_964540005.1 uncultured Bacteroidaceae bacterium
AGTGACTTTTTTGATTGAGATCAGGGATGTGAGTGAAAAAGTACTTGATGCTGTTACTGATGATATGGGGGAAGACCAGCGCAACACAGTCATTGAAGGGATAAGTCGTGAGATTCAATCCTCAGCCACTGAAGGCAATCATTTCAGGGCACAGGTAAGGCCATTCTACGCAGGCAACCAGTTTTACCTTTTTATTTATGAGGTTTTCAGGGACGTCAGATTTGTTGGTGCCCCGCCCTCAAGTATTGGTAAATTCGGATACGACACCGATAACTGGATGTGGCCCAGGCATACAGGTGATTTTTCCCTGTTCAGGGTATACACGGCCCCTGACGGTACTCCTGCAGAATACTCACCTGATAATATTCCCCTGAGGCCTAAACATTTCCTGCCTGTATCCCTGGACGGATATGATGTGGGTGACTTTGCCATGGTCATGGGTTATTCCGGGGGTACACAGAGGTATATGACCTCTTATGAAATAGATGAACAGCTCGGTGAAACACATCCTAACAGGATAAAGATCAGGGGTGCCAGGCAGGAGATACTCTGGGCAGATATGCTGGCCGATGAGGAGGTCAGGATCAAATATTCTTCAAAATATTCCGGATCGAGTAACTACTGGAAGTTCTCAATCGGACAGAGCCAGGGTCTTAAACGCCTTGATATTAAAACCAAGAAAGAGATACTCGAAAATGATTTCAGGCAGTGGTTAAGCAATAATCCATCTTCGGCGGCCAGATATGGACAGGCACTTGATTTGATACAAAGTTCGGTCGAAGGGAGAAAAGACTTACTTCATTCGGTGCAATATATCAGCGAATGTTTGCTCAGGGGGAGTGAGATAATTTCTTTCACCTACAGTCAGAACGGGCTGTTCGAAGCGCTTCAGAATGATGATGAAGAAGCAATCTCACGTGAGGCTGACAGGAGCAAAGCCGCCCTGGAATCTTTCCTGAAAAATTATAACCAGCCTTCCGACCGGAAAGTAACAGTCGAGATGCTCCGAATATTTTCTGAAGATGTCGAAAAGAAATACTGGCCGTCTTATCTGGCGGAGCTAAACAAAAAATATAAGGGGGACTGGGGAAAAGTGACGGAATTCCTTTTTGATAAATCCATTTGCGGAAGCCCTGCCGCTTTCAGATCTTTCCTGGATCAGCCCGATCCAAAAGCTATAAGTAAAGATCCCCTGTTCCTGCTGGCCGGATCAATCAGGACGGTATACAGCGAATTAAGGAACAGCCTGTCCGAATATAATGCAGATTTCTCCAGGGGGCACAGGCTATATGTAGCCGGTCTGCTGGAGATGAAAAAAGATGAGGTATTGTACCCTGATGCCAATTCCACCATGCGCCTGACATACGGTACGGTTGGTGATTATAAACCCAGGGATGGTGTCAGGTACCGTCATTTTACGACACTTAAGGGCGTTATGGAAAAGGAAGATCCGGAGAATTTTGAATTCCTGGTGGATGATAAACTAAAACAATTATACAGGGATAATGATTACGGAAGATACGGTGAGGATGGCATCATGCATGTTTGTTTTCTCACGGATAATGATATCACCGGGGGTAATTCAGGCAGTCCTGTTATTAATGGCGAGGGAGAGCTTATAGGGCTGGCATTTGACGGGAACTGGGAAGCCATGAGCGGGGATATAGTCTTTGAGAAACAACTGCAAAAATGCATCAATGTAGATATCAGATATGTACTGTTTATTATAGATAAATATGCCGGTGCCCGGAATATTATTAATGAACTGAGTATTCAATGAAAAAATCACTGTTGTTATTAGTATTATGCTTCTCTCTGTATTCCTTTTCCCGGGCTGACGAAGGCATGTGGTTGCTGCCCCTTCTTGAGCAGCTGAATATGGATGAGATGAAGGAAATGGGATTGCAGCTCAGTGCAGACCAGATATTCAGCCTGAATCATTCAAGTATTAAAGATGCAGTAGGGGCTCTTGACCACGGATCATGTACTGCTGAACTGATCTCGGCTGACGGCTTGATACTTACAAATCATCATTGTGGTTACAGTGAGATCCAGTCGCATAGTAGCCTGGCACACGATTATCTTTCAGATGGATTCTGGGCAGCTCGCATGAAGGATGAATTATCCAATCCCGGAAAGTCCATCTCCTTCCTTGTAAGCATGGATGAGGTAACTCCTCGCATAGATGTAAAACTTAATCCGGAAATGACTCCTGCTGAACGAACAGGCAGGATAGAAGAAATTTCAAATGAACTGATAGAAGAAGCAACGCGGGGAACACATTATGAAGGATTCGTGTATTCCTTTTATAATGGGAATGTATATTACCTGGTATTGCTCGAGACCTTCCTGGATGTTCGACTCGTAGGTGCACCTCCATCTTCAATTGGGAAATTCGGTGATGATACTGATAACTGGGTGTGGCCAAGGCATACAGGTGATTTTAGCCTGTTCAGGATTTATACCGGTGCTGACGGGAAACCAGCGGAATACAGTCCGGATAACATACCCTACCATCCACCCCACTTCCTGCCTATATCAACGGGAGGGATCAAGGAGGATGATTTTACAATGGTTATCGGGTTCCCGGGGAATACCCAAAGATATATGACGGCTGAAGAAATCAGCGAGAGAATGGATATTACCAATAAAATACGTGTCCAGGTAGGAGATATAGCGCTGTCACTGATGAAGGAGGATATGTTGAAGGATGACAGGATACGCATACAGTACTCAGATAAATATGCTGCATACAGCAATTACTGGAAATTTTCACGCGGAGAGAATAAAAGCCTGAAAGAACTCGGGATAATAGAAAAGCAAAAGGAACTGGAAGCCAGGTTTGAAGATTGGGTCAGTCAGGATCCCGGACGTCAGTCTAAATACGGTGGAATACTCTATGATATTAAGGCATCCATAGATGACAGGAGACAGTATGCCTGGCCGAGAGCCTATCTTGAAGAGGTCTTTCTACTATACAAGCCGATAGAATTTATTGATTTTGCGGCTGCCTCTTTCCCCTTGTACCTTGCCCTGCGCGGTGATGAGGATTATGCTGCAGATCTTGATGAGATCATTGCCAGCGTGAGGGAAGAAGCTGTAGATTATTTCGATGATTATAACAAGGCTACCGATAAGAAGATATCAGTGGCTCTTATGAAACACTTTGATGAGAATGTCACTCCCCTTTTTCATCCATTCTTTATTTTTGATGTCAAGAAGAACTTTGACGGGGATTACTCTGCGTACATTGATTACCTGTTCAAGAAATCAATTTTCACTGACCCTCAGCGGTTCTTAAAATTCCTGGATAAGCCAAAGTTTAACAAAATTGAGAATGATCCTGTATTTGAAATTACCAGGATGCTCTTCCTTAAATATTTTGAGATCGATGATTTTTACCTGGAGAAATCAGCCGGATTTGAGGAGAGCAGGAGGCTGTATTTAGCCGGCATCATGGAAATGATGAGTGAAAAAACATTTTATCCGGATGCAAACTCCACCCTGCGGCTTAGCTATGGAAGGGTTTCAGATTATTACCCCCGCGATGCAGTACAGTATGACTACTATACCACTCTGGCAGGAGTAATGGAAAAAGAAGATCCGAACAATCCGGAATTTAATGTATCACAAAAACTAAAGGAAATATACCTGAACAGGGAGTTCGGCAAATATGGTCAGGATAATACCATGCCGGTATGCTTTATAACAAATAATGATATTACAGGGGGGAATTCGGGCAGCCCTGTTCTCAACTCAAAGGGGGCTCTCGTGGGTGTGGCATTTGATGGGAACTGGGAAGCCATGAGTGCTGATATTGCCTATGAACCGGATTTACAAAAATGCATTTGTGTTGATATCAGGTATGTACTGTTCATCATAGATAAGTATGCAGGGGCAGGACATCTTATCGAAGAAATGCAGATTGTGGAATGAATATTCCAAAAGTGAAATTCGTATGGGTTCTCAAAACAGACAGATCCAGATATATACTGATGGTGCTGCCAGTGGTAATCCCGGACCTGGAGGTTACGGGATAGTTATGAAATACAAGCAGCACAGAAAGGAACTTTCGCAGGGATATGAATTAACCACCAATAACCGGATGGAGCTGCTTGCTGTAATTGTTGCCCTTGAACAACTCAGGAAAAAAGGCAGTAAGGTAAGTATTTATACCGATTCCAGATATGTAAGTGATGCGGTGAATAAAGGGTGGCTCTTTGACTGGCAAAGAAAAGGATTTAAGAAGAAAAAGAATCCGGATCTGTGGAAGCGTTTCCTGGAGGTATACGGGAAACACCATGTGGAAATATTCTGGATAAAGGGCCATGCTGATAATGAGGAAAATGAAATATGTGACAGGCTTGCCGTAGAAGCATCCAAAGGAAGCAGGCTGATAAATGATCAGGGGTATAACAAAGAAGAACAGAACCTGTTTAGTGAATAAAATGCAAGTATTGATTCGGTGATGAAAAATTCCTGGAACTGATATGACAACCATTTTATCCTACAAGGGAAACCTGAACTTTAAAAAGTTCAGCCAGTTGATAAGTGAACTGTCTGAGAGGAAGGAAAAATACCAGTTGGATGTACTTATATATAAGAAACTTATCACTCTTGTAATTGAGGTTCTTGAGAACCTCATGAAATATTCCGATAATTATCTGGATTTTACGACCGAGAATCCAGAGTTCCAACCGGAATTTTCAGTTGCCCGGAACGGGGAATACTACCTGCTCCAAGCAGAAAACCCTATCAGGTCTGATGATATCCATTCTGTAAAAGCTAAGATTGATAAGATCAACAGGATGGATGATAAAGAGTTGCGGGAGTTTTACAGGGAAACCATCATCAATGGTAAATTTTCAGAAAAAGGGGGGGCGGGACTCGGATTCATAGAAATGGCTAAAATAACAAGACTTCCTTTATCCTATAATTTTGAGCAGATAACGGGCCGGTATTATTCATTTAAGCTGAAAATCCGGCTGAATTAATGAATGATCCTGTTCATCTTCGTACAGGATTGTACAATACCGCACACTAATTCTGAGGGACTTTCAATCGAAAATTCTGTAACCAGAACATATTCAGTGCTATACGATTTATGGTATGATATGTGAGAATTGTGCATTCAAAGGGGTATAGTATGTTAAGGAATTATTTTGTGATTGCCTTGAGAAATCTTCTCAAGTACAGGCTTCACTCAATCATTAATGTTTTGGGCCTTTCGGTAGGGATAGCCATCAGCATCCTTATTATGATCCTTGTAAGCAATGAACTCAGCTATGACCGGTATAATGACCAGTGGCAGAACATTTACAGGGTAAACCGTAAGGCTTCTATCAGTGATAATACATTTAATCATTCCGTAACGCCTATTGCCCTGGCAGAAACATTGAAAGCAAGCTCCCCGGAAGTAAGGGAGGCCACCAGGTTATTGCTGGGAAGCCATAAACGAGTGAGTTACCAGGATGTTCATTTCTCGGCTGAAAATTTCTTTTATACCGACAATTCCTTCTTCAGTATATTCTCAATACCTATTATACTCGGAGATTATGATACTCCTCTCGCTGAAGAATTTTCGATAGTAATAACCCGCGCTGCTGCAGATAAGTACTTTGGCAGGTCTGATCCTATAGGGGAAGTCTTACAGCTGGACAACGGCTGGAGCTTCACCATTACAGCAGTATGCGAAAATGTTCCCTCAAATTCTCATTTTCATTTTGATTACCTGGCTTCCCTGAACGGGGTATTGAAGGACTATGAGAATGAGGACTGGTCCCTGGAAATAGTATCCACTTACTTGCTGCTGCAGGATGAAGCTGATCTGAATGGTATTGAGGCGATTCTGGATGAACTTGTAATGGAAAAGATACAACCTCAGTTAGATGAGATACTGGGAAGAGGATCGCAAAGATTTGAAAGGGGCGAGGATTACTACCGGTTTTATCTTCAACCCCTGAGCGAAATACACTTTAATACTGATATTGAGAATGAATTCGAGCCCGGGATACATAAAACCTATATTAATATTTTTGTGCTGGTAGCCATCCTGATACTGATCATAGCCTGCGTCAACTTTATGAACCTGGCAACGGCAAAATCTGCCGGCCGGGCCAAGGAGGTAGCTCTCAGGAAAGTAGCAGGAGCCTCGAGGAAGCAGATGGTCATCCAGTTCCTGTCCGAATCGGTATTTTTCAGTTTTGCAGCCCTTTTTCTTTCTCTGGTAATACTGGAACTGCTGCTGCGGCCGTTCAACAGGTTTTCGGGAATGGATCTTGATATTTTTTACCTGCAAACTTGGTATCTTGTACCATCCTTCTTTCTTGGATCCCTGCTGATTGGCATATTTTCAGGAAGTTACCCGGCATTCTACCTGTCTGATTTCAATATTATAAGCATCCTGAAAGGACGTAATTATGAGGGTATGAGGAGTACCCGTTTGCGTGGGATTCTTGTTCTGGGACAATTTACAGTATCCATTGTACTGACCATTGCCAGTGTGATCATCTATCAGCAGGTCAGGTTTTTTAGAGAGACCAACCTTGGTTTTAATAAGGATAATGTGGTGGTGGTCCAGCGGGCCTATGCCCTGCAGGATAACAAGGAAGCTTTTAAAAAGGAATTGCTGACCCATCCGGGGATCAGTCATGCATCTTTTTCACTTGCCCTGCCGGGAA
>CAZILN010000030.1:0-2005 GCA_964540005.1 uncultured Bacteroidaceae bacterium
TACAGGGGATTCGTAAGTCTGTATAAAAGAGGGAAGACTTCCAGGGTTCCTATAATGGTGGCAGCTTCAGCTTCGCATAAAAACCCGATTATATATTCATTTAATAAACAATTAGACAGCTGTGTTGATCTCACTCCTGATAAAATTAAAGAAACCTGGATAAATGAACCGCTTATTAACTGGCACAGTTTCGATGGGGAGGAGGCTCTTTATGCACTCCGGCAATCAGGAGGCAAGGCCTATAATATCAGTGATGGGAAAATGCTGCAGTTAACAAAGAAGTTAAAGGATAAGGAAGGATTGCATGTACTTCCGGCTTCCACGGTCGGATTAGCAGCCCTGCTTGAACTGAATAGACAGGAAACACTGGAATCCGAAAGATATGTTGCCATTTTAACCGGGAAAAAATAATCTTGAGATTATGACTACTCAAAATAGAGTTGCCATTGTATATTGTGAGGGTTTTTTCAACACTGCAAATGGAAAGACCGCTCATGGATTGGTCAGATTTACAGAGAGGTACAGGATACTGGCTGTAATAGATTCGAGATACCACGGAAAAAATTCAGGTACGATTCTGGATGGGAGACCCAATACCATACCCATTATAAAAAGTCTGGATAGTTGTTTAGTCCTGGCAAAAAGCAAAGGGATTACTGTCTCTGACTTTATTGTAGGCCTTGCGACCGATGGAGGCAAACTGCCTCAGGCAGCCATCGGGGATATTAAAAATGCATTGAGATCCGGACTGAATGTTATAAACGGGTTGCATGATTTTATTACTGATAATAAAGAACTTGTGAAACTGGCAAAGAAAAATCATTGCCAGCTATTAGATATCAGGAAACCAGCTTCAAGGAAGCAACTGCTTTTTTTCAGCGGCAAAATAGAACAAGTTGACTGTCTTAAAATTGCTGTATTGGGCACAGATTCTGCTGTTGGAAAGCGAACAACTGCATGGATGCTGGTACATGCTTATAGAGCAGAAGGATATAGATCTGAACTGATAGGTACGGGGCAGACTGCCTGGTTGCAGGGAGCGAAATATTCCATAATCCTGGATTCTATTGTAAATGATTTTGTTTCGGGTGAAATTGAAAATGCTGTATATCAGGCATGGGAGAATGAGAAACCTGATGTGATCGTTCTGGAAGGACAGGGAAGTCTTATGAATCCAGCCTATCCCGGGGGATTTGAATTGCTGGCTGCAGGCAGACCTGATTTTGTAGTGTTGCAGCATGCTCCAAGAAGGATTGATTACGATGGCTTCCCTGGTTATTCTATTCATCCGCTGAATCAACAGATTAAGGCAATTGAAATTATTTCCGGGAAAAAGGTGAAGGCAATTTCAATTAACCATGAAAGCATGGATAAGGATGATATTAGGGGTGAATGCAGAAAGATCAGAAGAGAAACCGGTTTGCCTGCGTTTGATGTATTAGAACACGGGGCGGGAGAATTAATGAAACTTTTATTACCTACCATTAAAAAATGAGCATTTCAGGCCTGAAATCGTTAATAGTATTTGACTGCCTTAAAATAGGACCGATAAGCCTTGATCCTAAAAAGGTTCAGGCAAGGTATGAGTTGACACTTGCTAATGGAGAAATTGTCAGTAATGAGCTCATATACTCCTACACAGATAAGGTTTTTGACACCTCGGCGCAGTCCCTGAACCTGGCCTCTATGATGCTTAGTCAGCTTGCAATCAATTATGGACTTTTTTGCAGGAGAATGATTTTTGATGGACTTTTTGACGATACTGATAAAAGGTTCATTCTTGATATGCTTGAAAACACAGCCAGGGAGATATTCGTGAACAAATTCCTTTTGCCCAATGAATTTATAATTTCCCCCTATAATCAGCTTATTCCTGAAAAACATAGCCGCTATACAGCTGCCCGGGTTTCCTTTATCAATACCAGGTACAGTGATTATGACTGCCGGTGGGAACATCGGGATACTATAAAAAACAGGTATATTATCCTGAGCAGTGGAGGGAAGG
>CAZILN010000031.1:0-6807 GCA_964540005.1 uncultured Bacteroidaceae bacterium
AATTTCTTAATGAGACAGCGTACTGGATTCCTGTAGATGCAAAGCTATCCGACGAATTCAGTTACTATAATGTGAATGCTCTGAAGGCATCATTATACTCATATATCAGCAATGTAAAACATATTCTTGTCATCTCGGATGCCTGCCAGACGGGTCCGGGATTTTACCTTACCGAACGTTCTGATCTGCAGGAGTTGCACTGTGATGACCGGGATGTAACCGAACTCCAGTCATCACAGGTGTTTACCTCGGCAGGCAATGAAACTGCCATCGATAATTCAGGATTCAGCAGCAGTTTTGCAAGCGCTTTGCGTAACAGTACAAGTTATTGCCTTGCGATGGAGTCTGTGGTAAAGGAAGTTTCTGCCCATCTGGAGCAGAACAGCTCACAGAAATCTGCTTTTGGAAAGATAGCAGGCCTATCTGATGAAGGAGGAACTTTTTTCTTTATCAGGAAATAAACCGCATATATTAAACCGGAGCGATTTTAATTGCGGATCCGTCCCAATCAGGAGCATTATTAATAGTCTCAATTACCGAGGCAGGATCATCTGTCACCGACCAGATATTCCTGTGTACATCTCTCATGAATTTTTCCCTGATCATTTTCTCAAGGAATGAGAGAAGATGTTCATAATAATTGCTGGTATTAATGATTATGATAGGCACAATGATCTGGCCGAGCTGTTTAAGTGTGATCATTTCAAGTAATTCCTCAAGTGTGCCCACTCCACCAGGAAGGGTGATAATGGCATCGATCCCCTCCCTCAGTTTCTTCTTTCGCTGATGCATATCCTCAACGATGATCTGATGTACCCCGGGATGTGCCCACCCGGCTTTCACCATAAATTCTGGGATGATCCCGAAGATCTGACCATTCTCCGCGAGAATGGCATCAGCCAGGCTTCCCATAAGGCCGGTAGCTCCTCCTCCATAATTTATTATAATCCCGTTCCGGGCAAGGATTTTCCCAAGTGACCGGGCAGCTTCCAGGTAAACCTGATCGACTTTCTGACTGGAAGCACAGAAGACAGATACATGTTTTATAATAATGCTTCCAGCTTTTTTACAAGATTACTCTTGGGAACGGCACCAACCTGTTTGTCGGCAACTTCTCCATTTTTGAAAAAGAGTACAGTCGGGATATTCCTGATACCAAATTGAACTGTGACGGCAGGATTATGATCAACATTCAACTTTGTTGCTACTGCCCTGTCCTTATACTCTTCACCAATTTCTTCCACCATTGGCCCTACCATTCTGCAGGGTCCGCACCACTCGGCCCAGAAATCAACAATTACCGGCTTATCCGATTTAAGGACAGTTTCATCAAAATTCTGATCAGTAACTTCAATTGCCATGTTATAAATATTTTAAGATGATACAATTTAACACGATGTGAAATTATAAAACTAATTCAATTTAAATTCAATTTCAGGGTGTTTTAACAGGTAATTAATGAAATTATCAGACACCCTGATCCGCTGGTTTCTTGAGAACATATCGAGCTGGATATTTTCGTCCTGATCACGGATGATCAGCTTAAGTCTTGTTTTTCCCTTCTCTGCAGTTATAAGTTGCTTCAGATCATTAACAAAATCGCTTGTGATGCAGGTCAGCGGGACAGACAGGGAAAGACTGTTGATCATTTCTTCACGGACATTGGCCAGCATGGAGACATCTGTAACCTTTATTTCCAGTTCTTCAGGATTGTTGCCGAACATTCTCGGTTGTATACTTGCCTTTATCATCAGGGCATATCCCTGGTTGAAATAATTCTGAAAACTAATATAATCCTTATTAAACATCATCAGCCGGTATGAATCGGTATAATCCTCCAGGATAATGGTCCCATAGGGCTTATTGGTTTTGGTATAACCCTGCTTGTGTGATTTGACGAGTCCCGGAATAATGATATCGCAGCCTTTCAGCTCATTCAGGTCTGACAGTTCTGACAAAGTATTTGTACAAAAATTATCTATTTCAAATTTAAAGGCGTCCAGAGGATGAGCCGAAAGATAGATGCCGATCAGTTCTTTTTCTTTTTCCAGCTTATATAGTTTCGGCCATTCTTCCCCTTTACTGATCTCGGGCCTTGTGAATTCAAAACTGGATGTGTCTCCGAACAGGGATTGTTGTGAGGCATTCTGTTCTTCCTGGACTTTATGACCGTAGCGGACAAGGTTTTCAATAAACATATTGCCCTTTCCGTCATCTGCAAAATACTGGCCTCTTGTGATATCCGTAAAAGAATCAAAAGCCCCTGAAGCAGCAAGGGATTCGAGGCTCTTTTTATTAACAGCCTGAAGCTCGACCCTCTCAACAAGATTGTAAATATCAGAAAAGCTTCCATTTGTCGTTCTTTCATCTATGATCCTGGATGCAGCAGATTCTCCCAGTCCTTTTATGGCGCCTAATCCGAAGCGAATATCCCCGTTCTTATTCACTGTAAACTTGATTCTGCTTTCATTAATATCCGGACCGAGAACAGACCGGCCCATCCTCCTGCATTCATTCATAAATATGGTGATCTTCTTAATGTCACTGATATTCCTGCTCAGGACTGCAGCCATAAATTCTGCAGGATAGTGGGCCTTGAGATATGCTGTCTGGTAAGAAACATAGGCATAACAGGTGGAATGGGATTTATTGAAAGCATACTGTGCAAATGCTTCCCAGTCTGTCCAGACCTTGTTGGCCACCGAATTTTTTATGCCCTTATCCTGGCACCCGACAAGAAACTTTTCTTTCAGTTCATCCATCATCTTCCTCTTCTTCTTCCCCATAGCCTTACGGAGGGAATCGGCCTGTCCGCCGGAAAATCCGGCCATGGCCTGGGAAAGGAGCATCACCTGTTCCTGGTATACCGTTATTCCGTAAGTGTCCTTCAGGTATTCTTCCATGAGGGGATGCTCATAGTGGATCTTCTGCCGTCCGTGTTTTCTCTTTATGAAGTTCGGGATGTATTCCATAGGTCCGGGACGATACAGGGCATTCATAGCGATCAGGTCTTCGAAGCGGTTTGGCTTCAGTTCACGCAGGTGCTTTTTCATGCCCTCGGATTCGAACTGGAACAATCCGGTTGTTTCCCCCTTGCTATATAACTTGAACGTCTCCGGGTCATCAAGAGGAATATTGCTAATATCGATGAGTTCTCCGGTAGTAAGGTGAACAAGTTCGACAGCATCCTTGATAATTGAGAGGGTTTTCAATCCCAGGAAGTCCATTTTTAACATGCCGAAAGATTCAACATGGTTCCCGTCCAGTTGGGTGACCAGGAGGTCTGTATCTTTGGATTTACAGATGGGAATGTGGTTGATAAGGTCATCCCGGCCGATGATCACTCCACAGGCATGAAGGCCCGTATGCCTGACAGAGCCTTCCAGTATCTCAGCATACTTTAGGGTGTTGGTGATGAGTATGTTCTCAGAGCTTTTAGCAGCTTCCAGTTCACTGACCTCTTTATAGGCTTTTCGCAGTACGATACCTGGTCGTTCAGGCACCAGTTTGGCCAGCTTATCGGCTTCAGACAGAGGAAGTTTCTCAATGCGTGCTACATCCCTGATAGCCATTTTTGCGGCCATGGTTCCAAAGGTAATTATCTGTGCTACCCTTGATTTTCCATATTTTTTTACCACATAATCCAGTACCTCCTCCCGTCCGTCTTCATCAAAGTCAATGTCTATATCCGGCATAGATATCCTGTCAGGATTAAGGAAACGTTCAAACAACAACTTGTATTTAATGGGATCTATGTCGGTGATTCTGTTGCAATAGGCTACAACCGAACCGGCTGCACTTCCACGTCCGGGACCCACCGAGACACCCATTTCACGTGCGGCCCTGAGGAAATCCTGGACGATCAGGAAGTATCCCGGGAATCCCATATTCTTAATAACACCCAGTTCATAATCAATACGCTCCCTCAATTCATCTGTAAGTGTTTTATAACGTTCTTTAGCTCCTTCCAGGGTCAGGTGTTTAAGATATTCATCGGCATCAGTAAATCCTTCCGGGATCGGGAAATCCGGCATTATAGGTTCATGGTTGAGTTCGAAGGTCTCTACTTTATCAGCGATTTCAGAGGTGTTCTCAAGTGCCTGCGGAACATCGGAAAACAGTTCAGCCATCTCTTCCCGGGATTTAAACCATTCCTGTTTGGTATAGCGCAAGCGGGTCGGATCATCAAGGTCCTTTCCAGTATTCAGGCAGATCAGGCGGTCATGGGCCTCTGCATCTTCTGCATTAATGAAATGCACATCATTGGTAGCAATGAGCTTTATATTATGCTGTTTCGATAATTCGAGTAATTTCTGATTAACAAGATTCTGTTTTGCCAGGGTATCATTATCGAATACCGGATCGCCGGTAGGATGTCGCTGGAGCTCAAGGTAAAAGTCTTCACCAAAATTGTTTTTGTAAAAGGCAAGGGATTCCTGCAATTCATCTTCAGTACCATTCAGAATAAGGGATGGGATCTCTCCGCCCAAACAGGCCGTGGAAATTATAAGTCCTTCCCTGTAGGTAAGCAGTAATTCCTTATCGATCCTGGGTTTATAATAATGTCCTTCTATCCAGGCCAGGGATACAATTTTAACCAGGTTCTGATAACCGGTTTTATTTTTTGCCAGGGCAATAAGATGGTAGCCTCCCCTGTCTTCCTTGGTTGACTGGTCAAACCTGCTGTGACGTGCCAAGTATAGTTCACACCCGATAATTGGTTTAATCCGCTGGATCCTTGCTTCATTATGAAACTCCTTTACACCAAACAGGTTACCATGATCAGTCAGGGCAACAGCAGTCATTCCGTCTTTCTTCGCCTTCTCGATCAACAAAGGAATACTGGAAGCTCCGTCCAGAATGGAATACTGGGTATGAACGTGTAAATGAGTAAAACCTGCCATCTTATATTTTGACTATTCAAAAGTATAAAATTGGCAAGGCTGAATTGATCTCTGTTAATAAAATATTATAAAAAGCTAGCCGGTGTGCCAGGGATGGTTTTAATCCGTGCTCCTCACTTTGCCTGAGCCTGAAATACTTGCATCAATTCGGGGGTTTCCGGAGTAGTATACGTTTCCGCTTCCGCTGATCCTGACTTCCAGTTCATCAGATACACCGATCCTGCATCCGCCTGAGCCACTGATCCTGACGCTGCATTCACCAACCATGAAAGATTCTCCAAGAATATCGCCGGAACCACTGATTGATACTCCCATCTCCTCTGCTGAACCCTTCAGGATCATATCACCGGAACCTGATATAGCTGCTTCAACTTCTTCCGCTTTTAACTCATTCAGGTTAATTTTACCGCTACCACTGACTTTCATGTCCAATTCATCTGTAGAGATGCTTCCTTCAGCGATGATTTTACCAGATCCTGATACATAAAGACCATTGTAATTGGGGGCAGTAATCCAAATGGTGATGGGTCCCTTGGGGTTCACATTCCATTTTTCGAATTTGATGTGCAGTACGCCGTCTTTTACTTCTGTTTCAAGTAGTTCAAGGGTTTTCTCACTGGCTTCAATCTCAACTTTTTGTGTATTTCCCTGGGTGATGTATAGATCCCCATGGATACTCAGGGCAACCTCATTGAATTCGGGAACATCACGTTCTTGTTTTACTTGCCCGAATCCTGAAAGTGTAGAGACCACAAACAGGATCAATATTGATAATGTTAATTTTTGTTTCATCAGTTTAAAATTTTTAATGCTCGTTTAATGCTTCAAGGCTTAAGTTTTTATATATGTTAAAGACGCTTAAAATCGGACAGTGTTGCATAAAATAAAAAAAAACAGCAGATTATTTCTGGCTTTCCAGTAAGCCTTCAGGCAGTGACACAAATACCTTCCTGCTGTTCCTGTCTATACTGGTAATAAATTCATCGCTGGCAGGTATATAGAATTTGTCCTTACCATCGATGACCAGGAACAGGGGATTCTCTTTGATGTTGATGTGCTCCAGGATGGTGCCCAGTTCCCCCTTTTCAGCATCAACAACCGTATAAGAATCAAGTCCGGGATCAGAAGAGCTTGTCCGCGTATCATGTATATCCGATTTGTGTAGATACAGCTTTTTACCCAGGTACCTGGAGGCTGCATTTTTGTCATTAATATCCTTGATTTTCAGGATTATAGAACGATTGTCAGGCTGATAGAATGATTCAATAAAAAAGGGAACCAGTATTTTATCGATTTCGATAAACACCAGCTCCCAGCTATCGTTAAGTATGAAACTTATTTCAGGTGAACGGACCAACAGTTCGCCGGAGATGCCGTGCGTTTTGGTTATCGAGCCAAGGAAGATCGGATTTTCCTCGCCCATGATTGATTCCGTATTAGTTGAAGCTCCTCGCATCTTGCTCCGAGGAACCGGAACGATTTTATAATGCGCTCGCAGGATTCAGGATTATTTATCCTGTTTATATGCAGCCTTCTCTTCTTTGGCTTCAGCTATTTCTTCCTTAGCTTCAGGCTTTTCTTTGGCCTTATCCTCTTCCTTGGCTTCTGTTTTTTCTTCTTTCTTTTCTTCTTTCACCTCAGCTTTCACCTCAGGCTTTTCTTCCTTCTTCTCATCCTCTTTAGCCTCGGCTTTCTCATCTTTCTTCTCCTCAGCAGCTACAGCTTTCTCCTCAGCATCTTCAGCCTTCTTGTCAGCGGAAGTATCTGTCCCTGCATCAGCTGTGCTGTCTTCTGTAACTGCATCGGTGGCCCCTGTATCGGAGGCCTCTGCATCAGCTGTGCTGTCTTCTGTAACTGCATCGGTCGCTCCGGTATCGGAGATCCCTGCATCAGCTGTGCTGTC
>CAZILN010000032.1:0-35862 GCA_964540005.1 uncultured Bacteroidaceae bacterium
AGGTGAATCTTACACAGCTCTGAGCGGTACTCTTGGAACTTCACTGCGCATATTCAGGAATTTCAGTGTTTTTGTCGAAGGTGGAGTAGATGCTACAATAACAGGGAAAAAATCTATGCCCGGTGTCGGGGAATATTATAAAAGCTCCGGGGGGATTTTTTTTCTTAACGCGGGTATAGTTTATGACATTCCATTTTATAAATAGTCGTGTCAGCTTCCCCGGTACCCGGCCGGTTAAAATTGGCCTCCTCCCAGTTCTATGTACCGGTAAAAATAGAGAATTCGGACTTTTTATCTATTCGTTATGTATGTCATTTAGCGTTAAATCATTTAATGAACTATGTGGTCTAAAGTCATTGTAATCCCTCCGCCAGATCTAAATCGAAAAACTATTTCATATTTTGTAATAAGAGCGAAGATGAAGTTGAAATAATACTTCATGAATCAATTAATCGGATTCATTATCCTCAATACAAAAAATCAGATGAAAGAGGAATAAAGCAACTAGGAGATAGGGAACCTGGGAGGAATAGAAGAGAAAAGCGGAAATCGAAGAATATAGAGGAAGATCTTTCAATCCCTGTTCAACAAATAATCGAGTAGGAAGATAGGGAATTATTCCCTATCTTCCTACTCAATTGTATTACTTGTTGTTGTATAAGCTCTGGTACAGGGCAATTTTTATCAGATATATGCCCTGCAAAATAATTATCAATAAATACGTCATTTACAGCCTAAATTATTCCAAATTGATACAATCCTATGGACTTTAGGTTATTAATTTCATAACTTCTCTCAGTTTTTGCCTTATCGATATTTTAAGTTACTGTTTTCCGAATTCGGTAATATGAAGTCATTAAGTTCAACGGTTCTTATTGCTGCAATCGTGTTAATAGACACCATCGGGATGCATGCCCAACCGGAAACGCAGGCTGAAAAATTTATGAATGCCTTGAAAGCATATGACCATGAATCTGCTCTGGTTTTGGTTGATAAAGTTGATTCAGTAAATTATTGTAATAATGAAAACAGAAGTTTATTGATATGGGCTTCAAATCTTGGTTATGCGGATATATGCAAAGTGTTGATAGATAAAGGGGCCCAATTGAATATTCGGAATGCCAGGGGAGGAACAGCATTAATGGCCGCAACGATTTATGGACATTCTGAAGTTATCGAGTTACTCCTGGCTAGAGGAGCGGAAGTAGATCTGCAGGCACCTGATGGAATAACTTCTTTGATGCTGGCTTCTACAGTGGGAGATACAGGAACGGTCAGGCTGCTTTTAGAAAATGGGGCAAGAGTGGATGTGCAGGATACAATTGGAGTAACAGCTTTGATGCTGGCTTCAAAGAACGGGCAAGCAGATGTCATTAAACTATTATTGAATAGAAATGCGGACATTGACCTCTGTTCAAACACGGGTGGTACTGCTTTGATGTATGCTGCGATTCATGGGCACCCGGAAGTTGTTAAGCTATTATTGGATAAGGAAGCTCAATTAGATTTACAGGATAAATTGGGAAATACGGCTCTGCTACTTGCATCTCAAGAAGGTTATATTGAAATTGTAACGCAACTGTTAGATAAGGGGGCAGAAGTGGATGTTCAGACAAATATTGGTGGAACTGCTTTGATGTTTGCTTCTAATAATGGACATACAGCAGTTGCAAGGATATTATTAGAAAAAGGGGCAAATCCAAATTTAAAATCCGTTGAAGGCAAAAATGCGTATGATTACGCAAAAAACAGCGAAATAAAGGCTTTGCTTTCATACTATATGGGAAAATAGTTATCTGAATAGGTTCTTTATTGTTTATAAAATCAACATCAAATGAAAACCTTTGGTCCAGTCTCGCTGATTAGCTTATTCCTGCTAATTTTTATGAATGGAATACAGGCCCAGCCGGATAAACAAGCAAAAAAATTAATGAAGTCATTAGAAAAAGAAGACTATGAAAAGTCTTTCATTCTAGTTCAAGACATTGATAATGTCAATTATATTAATAAGAATGGGTTGAGTTTATTAATGTATTCATCGCATTGGGGTTATTTGGATATTTGCCAAATATTGATTGAAAAAGGAGCCAATATCAATTTTCACAGTAGCAGGGACTGGACCGCTTTGACAGTTGCTTCTGAACGAGGACATATTGAAGTTGTAAAGTTACTTTTAGAACATGGGGCAAAAACGGATATACAGAATGATGAGGGGCAGACTGCTTTACTCTGGGCTTCACAAAAGGGTTACTTTGAAGTTGTTAAGCTTTTATTGGATGATGGTGCAGAAACAGAATTGCAGAATAACAAAGGGGCAACTGCTTTGCTATTGGCTGCACGGAACGGACATTTAGAAATATTAAAGGTATTGCTGGATCGCGAATCCGATTATAATATCCAGATGGCAGACGGAAGAACTGCTTTAATACTTACTGCGCAGCATGGGTATATAGAAATAGCAAAAACATTATTGGATAAAGGGGCAGGCATAGAAATACGGGATAAAGACGGTTGGACAGCTTTAATTTGGGCTTCGCAAGAGGGTAATACAGAAATAGCCAAGCTGCTGCTGGATAGAGGGTCAAAACCGGATATACAGGGTGATAAGGGTTGGACCGCACTGATTATTGCTTCAGAGGTTGGGAATTCAGAAGTAGTAAAACTATTGATTGAAAAAGGATCAAATTTGAATGTGCGAAATAATCCAGGTTGTACTGCGTTGATGATGGCTTCGCTAAAAGGGCAATTAGAAGTTGTGAAGTTGTTACTGGAAAAAGGAGCAGATTATAATATCATACAAAATGTCGAAGTTAATATGATAGAAAACACAATAACGGGGGATTTATCAGTTGTAGAATGTGAAGGTATATTAAAAAATGATGCCATTATTTGTGTTGACCTGGAAGTGGAAGCAAATACAGCCTTATCGCTCACGAAAGATGAAGCTATTAAGACCCACCTTTTACAAAAAGGGGCAAAAGATCTGTCATATAAAATAACCGGACTTAAAGATCCAGAAGTTTATTCTGATCTGAAGTTATTATTGGGTCCTTCCTCTGCTTCAGGTACCAGAATGATTGAACACCCGAATAAAACATACCAGAAAAAAGTATTTACACTGTACAGCAGAAGCTTCGGGCGAGATGATTTAAACTCTTTGATTAATGTGTTAAAAAATTTAGATAATTATGATGATTCCCTGGCTGAATTATTTGAGACGATCTATGAATACTTATGAAGACTATGATCAATAGAATTTAAATTAAACTTTTACACATGTTATGATGGTAAAATCCCAAGGTTTACCGAATCGTTTATTTTTATACATTTTTTCTTAACCCGGGATTTCAGAAATAAATATATTTACCAGCTATTATCCTTATATACAGAATATTATGAGTAAAAAGTATTCAACTACAATATGCTTCGGAATTGAATGGAATTCTCTGCTGGGCTTGTTGGTGCGGCTAAAAAAGGACAAACGGTTAAAGGAATATTTGTTAGTTGGGACTGGTGCATATCTCGGCCTGAGAGTATCTGACCTCCTTGATTTACGCTGGTCTGATGTCCTGGAGAAAGATGAGGTCACCATTCTTGAGCAAAAAACCGGAAAGGTCAGGCAGATTTCGATTAATCCCTCACTTAACGAGATCTTAACATGGGTGTCACGTGATCTCTCGAAAAAAGGGATGTATCACCCTGATGCTTACCTATTTGCGAATTGAAACAGAGAAAAAGTAAGTATTCATTATGTAAATCGCCTCCTTAAAAAGACTTTTGCGGACTATGGTATTAAAACGCAGAATGCGTCTACACATACACTTAGAAAGAGCTTCGGAAAAAGAGTATGGGAAATGGACGGGAAGAGCGAAAGAAGTTTGATTTACTTATCTCAGAGATTCAATCATTCCAGTATCAGTATCACCCGCAGATACATAGGAATTGTACAGGAAGATATCCGCGATATATACATGGATCTGTGAAAAATCCTATATACTATCAATGACTCATATAAGTTTGCCAGGGTTAATAAAAAATGGCCTGAAGATCACTCCACAGACCATTTCAGTTCAAACAAATCTTTCTACTTCTCTGGGAGTTGCTTTTCAAGATCAGCGACTTCATTCCTGGTTTCACTGATCTTTTTGAGAACAGAATTATCAATGGGAAAGCCAACATCTTTCATGGCATTCACCATTTTTTCCATCTTTTTGATCTCGCTGTTCTTTTCCCGGATTCTTTTCCTGATTTCTGTGATGACACCCTTGTTAACTGTGTTAAGAACCCTGGCAATGATATCCTCATCGGGATTACTCTTTACCCATTCATCAATTGACTTAAAGAATTTGATTTCCATACTGCTGCTGTTTGATTAAACATCTGATTTATTGGGTAATAATAACAACATGGTGCGACCTGGGACAATAATAACACCTAAATGTATCCCTGGTAATTTTGGATTTAATATTTTTATACTTATAATCCTGTTATTCAGGCATTTATTATTGTATAATCCTATGCTGCTAACTCGAAGCTTGTTTATTCATTTGTTTATCCCAACAAAAAAACCAACCAGTCAGATGTCACTCCAAGTGGTTGGTTATCAACTGTGGGCCCAGCTGGGCTCGAACCAGCGACCCCCTGATTATGAGTCAGATGCTCTAACCAACTGAGCTATGGGCCCGTGAACATCAGAGCAACCATCCACAAGATCCACCCTGAAAATTCGGACAGCAATATTACATATTTACGGGCTAATTTTCAACTCTTTGGAAATATTTTATTATTGGATAATCACGCGTGGTATCTTGCATTCCCATTCTATTCATAACTGAGAGAATCCACCGGATTGGCACGGGCCGCCCGCAGGGATTGGAATCCAATGGTAAGCAGGCTTATTATAAGGACAATAACTGAAGACAGGAGGTAGATCCACCAGTTCAACCCGGTTTGATAGATAAAATTCTGGAGCCAGTCACGGGTAAAGAAATACCCCCCTGTCCAGCCAACAGCAGAAGCAATCAAGATCCACCATATCAGATCTTTCAGCATGATCCATGTAACTCTCCATACAGATCCGCCAAGCACCTTATGTATGGCTATCTCTTTTGTCCTCCTGGCAGTAATAAAAATAATCAGCCCGAACAATCCCATGGATGCAATCAGAACCGCCAGGAAAGCAAAATAGATAAATAAATCTCCCATTTTCCGCTCCTCTTTGTAAAGATCATTATAGAAATCTTCCTGGATGAAATAATCAAAAGGGTAAGCAGAGAACTTGTCATCCCATTTTTCGTTTATCGCTGACAATGCTGCAGTCATATCTCTTTCCTGAACCCTCACTCCCATATACCCGGTGCTTGGGGGATCTAAAAATATTAACAGGGCTTCCACATCAGTATGCACAGATGCATAATTGAAATTGTCACACACGCCTATCACTTCATATTTTATTTCCTGGCCAGCCTCCGGCCTTACTATGATCCGCCCCAGGGGTTCATCCCAGCCAGCCTGCTCCACCAGAGCCCTGTTTATGATAACTGCATTACTGTCAGCCCGGCTTCCGGGCCTGAAATTCCTTCCCTGCATTAGTCTTATTTTCATGACATCCAGGTAATTCTGACTAACGTTTATATAATGCAGCATCCACATATCATCCCGCTGCTGATCATCAATCCAGAACCCCCGTCTCTGTTCAAAACTGCCCAGGTATGCTGAGAAGAAGCTTACCTCCTGCACACCGGCTATAGCAGATATTTCTTCCCGCAAAACATCCAAATGAGAGGTCATTTGACTGCTCCTGAGAGGGATTGTAATTAGGTTTTCC
The DNA here is from genome assembly GCA_964540005.1 of uncultured Bacteroidaceae bacterium. Lineage (GTDB taxonomy): Bacteria > Bacteroidota > Bacteroidia > Bacteroidales > SM23-62 > CAZILN01. Next base: position 5,828 of record CAZILN010000032.1, read on the forward strand.
CTGTCAACTCCTATATCCCTTGTATTTATCAGCTCGAGCTGATTTCTGATGACAATTGTGCTGAATATGAGAAAAACAGAAATAACCAGCTGGAAAATGATCATTACATTCCTGAATAAGGATCGTGAACGACCAGATGCAGAAATGCCTTTCAGCACCCTTATGGTTTTTATGCCAGACATATGTAAGGCGGGGTATATTCCTGAAATAATGCCCACTATCAGCAGACCAGCTAGTAAGAGATAAAAAATTCCCTTTGAAAACAGGCTGTCATAAAACCTGATTCCGCTGAAATTATAGAACCAGGGCAGTAATAATCCAAGCAGGAGCAGGGCAATCAGCAGGCTCAACAGGGTTATAAGTATTGATTCGCTTATGAATTGAATAAATAGATCCCTCCTCCCTGCACCTATTACTTTTCTCAGTCCAATTTCGAATGCCCTTTCCGAGGACCTGGCTACGTTGAGGTTAATATAATTAATGCAGGCTATGATCAGGATCAGCAGGCTGATGGCAGCAAAAATGTATACCCTCGTGATACTGCTGTTCGGCTCTAATTCATGAACCAGGTTGGAATTCAGATGGATATCAGTTACCGGCTGAAGAAAGAGTTCAAAATGCGAGCCGGTTGCTTCCATACTTTCCCCCATATACTTCAGGATCACCTCATCAAGCTTTTTCTGCAGAGTATCCAGGTCCGTATTTTCCTCTATCACAATATAATTGTAGCTGACAAAAGCTAGTACAGTTGTCAGCAGGTTTCTGTACAGATCCTGCTCAAGAAGTGAATTGAATGATGCCAGCACTTCGAAATTCAGGTGAGAATTGTATTGGCTGTCCCTTATCAGTCCTGTTACCGTATATTCTGAGGTATTATTCCAGTTTATTTGCTGACCAATGGGATTCTCATCCCCGAAGAACTTTCTAGCCATGGTTTCGGTCAGTACCATTGAATAGGGAGCGTTTAGCATGGTCCCCGGATCACCTGCAATAATTTCATATCCGAAAACATCTAAAAAACAGGAATCCACAAATAATATATGTTCCTGGTAGATCCTGCTTTCCCTTTTTTGTATCAATATCGGGCGCGGCATATGGTAAAATGTAGTATGTTCAATTACCTCCGGGATCTCATCCTGCATGATGCCACCCAGAGGGCCTCCCATGACTGCAGCTTCAAAAGAGAATCCCGACATATCCCCCTTCATTGCCATCCGGTACAGACGGTCAGAATCAGGGTGATGCCTGTCAAAGCTTGTTTCATAATACACGTAAAGCTGTATCAGGATGAAGCAAACCAAGCCAACTGACAGACCCAGCAGGTTCAATGCCATAAAAAGCCTGTTGCGTGAGAAAATCCGGATAAGGGTTTTAAGGTAATTCTGAAACATGTGAAAATGATACTACTCTAATACAGCTTGAAATTACAATTAATCCCGAAAAAAACAATTACAGGACAGGTATTTGTTTCCTTATGCTCTCGCTGAGCGAAATGATGGTTTCGGTTCGTATGATGCCGTTAATGGCTTGTATTTTATCATTGATCACCTCACGCAGATGTCCCGTATTACGCGAAATGATCTTCGCGAATATGCTGTATTCTCCCGTTGTATAATGTGCCTCCACTACTTCAGGTATCTTATCAATTTCTGCGATTACTTCATCATATGCCGATCCTTTGACCAGGTAAATCCCGATAAATGCCATCAGATCGTATCCCATTTTTGCCGGATCTAGTACCAGCGTGGCTCCTTTGACAATGCCCAGCCTTTCCATTCGTTTCATTCTTACATGAATGGTACCGGCCGAAACAATCAGTCTCTGGGCTATTTCTGTATAGGGAATCTTGGCATCTTTCATCAGGATTGATAAGATTTCCTTATCCAGTTTATCAAGTTTATAAATTTGTTCCATTTTGCCTGCTTGATTTTATATTATTCGTATTGATTGATATTATTATTTGCTAATTTAATAATTATATTTAATTTTCTTTACATATTTGATAATAAATTAAGTCATCCATTATATTTGTAATCAAATCATACACTGTAGGGTGGTGAAACTGGCAGACACACCCTCCTGTCTCGGGGGTGGAGAGATCGGGAAAAATCTCAAGACTAACCGCTCCTTGAAGGTTCGAATCCTTCCCCTACAGCTAGGTACAAAAAGGGTATTACCCCTGCAGCTTCATAACTCACGTGATGTAATGCTGCAGGAGTAATACCCTATTTTATTTAAATTAAAAAAAGTAAACACTGAATAAATCCTGTCCTGTGAGTACAATGAGCCTGTTTATATCCTAACTTTGGTATACATAATTTAATCCTGAAATGATGCATTCATTCAGAACTCAATTGTATATACTTATTTTACTTGTAATGATATCCCCGGCATGCAAAACCGGACATCGCACCAGGGCAGCATTAAATGGAAAAGAATCCATAGGAGAGATCAATCAGGCAGACAGCTCCGGATTGAAACAGGGACTTTGGAAGATATATGAAGGTGATGTCCTGATTGCAGAAGGCACATACCTTGGCGGGGAACCTGATGGTTTGTGGACATACTGGTATGAGAACGGTCAGAAGAAGGAAGAAGGTAATTATGCACGGGGCATGAAAAACGGTATTTGGGTTGAATGGTATCAGGATGGGGCCGTGATGTGGAAAGGAGAATGGGAAAATGGAGAAAGGCAGATAGTCAGTCCAAGTGAAACTGCTGAAAACACTTTTATCTCATTTGTCGGAAGGCAGCCACAGGATAATATATTGATCCGTGATAGTACCTATTATCTCAGAATCAGGATCATGAACATACCGGTGACCCATCTTTTTGTCGAAACAGATAAGGGTTCAATTGCCAAAGGACCAGAACCTGATCTTTTTATCCTTCAGCCCTCAACCGATACAGTTCTCACACTGGCCATAGGCTATTTGCGGGACATCGAATTCCCGGATTTCAGAAACCTGGTCAGGGAAATCGATTTCATTGTCAGGTGAGATCAGTTCATGCCGGGAGCTGTTGGTCTACTTATGAAATTATCCATACAAAACCGGATTCATAAAATAATTGGTTTTATTACCCCGGTGTTTAGTATTGCTGCGTTTGGTTCCCTGTTCCTGAAATATGGATTTCTTTTATCCGACCAGTGGCTGACAAACCTGTTGATCCTGGATGAGTTTATTGCAGGATTTTTTGTAATCACACTCCTGGTAAATTTCTTCATCAGTGACAGGAAATGGGAATACGCCCGGCAGTCCCCCTTTGAATTCATTTTATTAATCCTCTTTATTGTTTCTATCATTCTTGAAGAAATCATATCCATTGAAGAACCTCATTTTTTATTAAAAAGAACCACTTCCCATAGTTTTATAAAGTTATATTTCATTCTCATCCAGATCTACATCATCATCAATGGTATCATATCCCTGGCCCGGACCAGGGACAGATGGCTTTTCTTTTCACTGAATCCGGCCCGCATATTAATATTCTCTTATATCCTGGTTATAATAGCAGGAACCTTTATGTTAAAACTGCCAAAGGCCAGCTATACAGGCATTAGCTGGACAGATGCCCTGTTTACTTCCACTTCGGCCGTATGCATTACGGGATTAACCACCTTCAATATAGCCCGTGAATTTACTTTTGAAGGCCAGGTGCTTATATTGCTGTTGATACAGCTCGGAGGACTGGGGATAATAACCCTGACATCCTTTATTGCCCTTTTCATCCAAAGGGGATTCCGGCTCCGAGACCAGGTCATTGTCAAGGAGGTGCTTGACGATGAAAATTTCACTTCACTGACATCCATCCTGAAGGCCATTATTGCCATTACCTTCATAATCGAACTGGCAGGTGCTATAGGTTTGTATTTTTCATGGAAAGATCTTGGAATGTCCGAATTTGAAAGGATCTTCAGCGCCGTATTTCATTCCATCAGTGCCTATTGTAACGCTGGATTCAGTAATTTCCCGCAGGGACTGGAAACGCCCGGATATCATTTCAATGCTATTTCACTCATCACGATCATGGTCTTGATCATCCTCGGGGGGTTGGGTTTTTATACAATTTCAGACGTGTTGGGCATTGGAGATAGAAGAATGATCCAGAAAGCAGGCCTGAACTTGCAGTCCAGGATAATACTGATCTCAACCCTTGTACTGGTCCTTTCCGGAGCATTTGTGGTCTGGATTATTCAATATAAATACTGGAAGGATCTCCCTATTGCCGATCAGGTGATCAATGCCTTTTTCCTGAGCATTACATCACGCACGGCCGGATTTTCCACCGTCTCAATCGCAGACCTGGCAGTCCCTGCCCTGATGATGATCATCCTGTTAATGTATATAGGAGGTGCGCCCAACTCTACCTCGGGAGGCATTAAACTGACCACGGCTTTTACCTTGCTGGCAACACTGAGGAGCTTTGTCAGCGGGAAGAGCAGGGTGGAGATTATGTGGAACACTATACAGGGAAGGACTGTAAGGAGGGCCCTGATTGTATTTCTTGTTTCCATCCTCCTGATATTTTTTGCATTATTCACGCTGACATTAACAGAGGATCATAAATTCCTCGACATTTTCTTTGAAATCATTTCTGCATTTGGCACAGTGGGCCTGTCTCGGGGCATTACACCCGGACTCACCGAGATCGGCAAAATCATGATCATACTGGTGATGTTGGCCGGAAGAATAGGACTTTTTACATTTGCCATTGCAATGAGTGAAGAGAGAGAAGACAGCGGTTACGAATTTCCAGAAATCAATTTAATGGTAGGATAATTATGGATAATAATCTGAGATTTGTATTAATAGGCCTTGGAGCTTTTGGCAGGGAGATTGCCAGGACCCTGAATGAACATGACGCTGATATTATCGTCATGGACCAGGACCCAAGTATTGTCAGACAGATGAAATCCGAAGGATTCAGATTTGCTGTGAATATTGAAAATCTTGATCCCTCTACCCTTGCCAAATTCATCAAGCCCGAAGATATTGTGATCCTGTCAATGGGAGATGCCTTCGAGACAAATATTTTAACCATTGAAGTCCTTAAGGAACTTGGTGTGAAATCAATTTATTCCAGGGCCACCAAGGACATCCAGAACAAGATACTGGAAAAGATGGATATTACCGAAATCCTGTTCCCCGAGAAACAGGAAGGCAGAAGGTTTGCCTTGAAATTGCTCAACAGAAATATAAATTTCATAGATGAATATGCTCCTGATATTTACCTGATTGAGGTACCGGTATCAACAGGACTGGTCGGTAAAACGATCGTTGAACTTGGGATCAGGACAAAATATAATATAAATGTCATTGGACTGAAGAGGATAACAAGGGAACCTGGAGAGCAGGAGATACAGAAAATGGATTATGTGGGGTTTGAGAATACGGTGTTAATAAACGAGCATTCGCTACTGGTTATCGGGAAGGAAAATGACTTGGGGAAAATGGTGCGGGATACACAGTGAAGAACGGATTCAATAAAAACTAGGAGACGAGGCGGGAGCGGATGGATTGTATTTTGGAGGTTATTTCCAGAATGGTCTGCCGGGATGTTTCTATATAATACTGATTGGCTGTAATGGTCTTTGAGACAGTATCGACCTTAACATCACCTTTCTTGTAAGCTATCATAATATCATCATATGACCTTTTCAGATTCTTAAGCATTAGGTTATACTGTAACATTACCTCATCATCCTGAAATTTGTTCAGTGAATTTATCAGGTAGTTCAGGGAGTATTTCTGTTCGGCTATCCGCTCAAGCAGATCAAAGTTGTCAGGCGAATCCAGGTATAACTGGCTGGCTATGTATAGTGACTCTGTCCAGCCGCCAAGCATAATTGCCGCTGTAAGATGTTCCTGCCTGTTATCTTTTAAAAACAGGTTTACAGAATTAAAAATCGAATCAATCTGTACGGCCATTTCATCCGGATCATTAATATATTCATCCAGGTTCAGTAAGAGATAGGAATATATTTCACGGGGAATATTGAGTTTCCCTGAAAGGGTATATATAACCATCATATACGAGGTAGTAGATGATTCCTGTCCCATCACCCGCACATAACCAAGGTCCGCACCATAAACTCCCAGGTTAACTGCCATGCTGAACGGAGTATCATAATTCATTACGCTGTCCGGAGGATTGGGTAGCTCAGGCTGAAAGACCAGTTCGTTATTCTCAAATATTTTTGTCATCTGCGCAGGGAGGGACATGTGATAAAGGATGTCCCGTTCTCCTGTGGTCCAGCTATACATTCCGGGATCTTCCTTGCCGGCCGGATCACCCTCAACAGCCTTCTGCCTGCATCCTGTAAAAAGGTTCACTACCAGCACAGCAAAAAATATTCTGATTAGCAGATGAGGGAAAAACTGTATTTTCCCCTTGTGTATGTTATGTTGTGATTTCAATAAAACTTTGGGAGGCTTTGTGAGTGTAGTGGTATATAATTTATATGAGGTTCCTGATCTGCATCAGTTTAATGATAGCTTCTGTCATTTCATCGATACTGATGGTCATGGCGTTGAATTTAATATCAAAGGTTGAATAGTCACTGCCACGTCCGTGAAAATAATCCCTGAACTCCTGTCTCTTTTTATCAATCTCCAGGGTATATTTCTTTGCATCCTCCATAGGCATACAATATTTCTCACTAACCCTGGCTGCCCGCCATTCTAAAGGTGCTTCAATCTGAATATGAAGTGATTTGATTATATCCCTTGTAATAGCCACACCACCCCGCCCTATAATAATAACATTACCCTCACAGGCCAGGTTCCTGATCACATTGGCTATGGTTTTTCTTATTTTTCTGTCACTCTTATAATATTTCCTTGATTGTGATGTCAGGATCTCATCAAAGAAGGATTTTTTCTCATAATCGAATACATATTTAATTTCTGAAGGATCGACTTCAAGTTCCTTTGCAGATTCAGACAGTATCTCCTTATTGATCCACCTCCATTCCAATTTCTTTTGTTCTGGTCCTTTCATTTTTGTAAGCTGGCTTGCCAACTTGGAGGCCAGTTTCTTTGCAGGACAACCAAATTCCCGGGCAAGTGTCAGTACTGGACCTTCGAACTCCTGGCCAGCCTGAGTTTCAAGGTATCTGTCTGTAAGATATTTTGAAAGGTCGATTCGCATTTGACGAAGGTTTTGGAGAAATATTTTTTTTAGTTGTTTTTTTCTAAAGTTAAGAATTCATCCTCAAGTTGTCAAGAAAAAGATTCGCGGAAAAAATGAGAGCCCTGCAATGGTTCCTCACTTTAAAACTACCCATCCTTTTTCCCTTGAAATGGAATTAATGACCGATGAGATGGTCATATACTGCTGCATGTGCTGGTTGATCTCTTCTTCCGATGTGTTATTTTCCTGTGCAGCTTTAATTTGATTCTCCTTTTCCTTCTGGGCGATTTCGAGTATTTTTCTTTTATATTCTATTATTGCTTTAGGAACACTTTGTTTCAGTATCATTTCTTCTGTTTCTACCAGGGCGCCCTTCCTTCGGTGAACCTTACTTAATATATATTGACTGCTCAGCAGGTCGGCCACCACTTTACTGATCTCCTCTTCCTTGTGCGTTATAAATTGCTTCAGATCGATCACCTCTCCCCTTTTGATAACCAGGTTCACTTCTTCAAAAATTTTCCTGTAGATCAAATTTTTAAACTCAAGTTCATCATCCATGATCTCATTGATAATGTATTCAGCGACAGTTATGTATTCACCTGTCCCCTGCTCTTTCTCTTCCACCTCAAAAAGATCCTCGTTGCCATACTGAAGCAACAGCCGTATCAGCATTTTTTCCTGGGCTTCACAATATATCTCACTGACAAAAGAAGGTATCGGAGTTGATTTTAACCTTACTTCCTCCTGCCGGCTTACCCTGCCGTACCGGTCTTCAGCCTTTTTCCTGCGGATCTTATATACCTGTGAATACAGGATCCTTTCTTCTGTATCCAACAGTCTGCTGCATTCCTTGATATAAACCGAACGGGTAATAGTATCCGGGATTACAGATATCGACCGCACTACATCATTTATCAGTCCGGCCCTTTTAACCGGATCATTCCTGGTTTCCTTAAGCAGCAATTGAGCTTTAAAAGAGATAAAATCTTTCTCTTCCTTTTCTATCAATTCAGAAAATTCACTGGCACTTACCTTTTTTGACATGGAATCCGGATCCTCTCCGGAAGGCAGGAGCACGACTTTGACATTCATTCCTTCTTCCAGTACAATGTCAATCCCGCGTAGAGAGGCAGTTATCCCTGCTTCGTCCCCGTCATATATTATGGTAATGCTGGTAGTAAAACGTTTAAGTAACCTGACTTGTTCTACTGTCAGGGATGTCCCTGAAGAGGCGACCACATTTTCAATTCCTGCCTGATGCAGTGCCATGACATCTGTGTAACCCTCAACCATGTAACATTTCTCTTCTTTTACAATTGACTGTTTGGCAAAATACAGTCCGTATAAAATCCGGCTTTTATTGTAAATCTCTGATTCCGGGGAATTGATATATTTCGCTGCCTTGACGTCTGATTTCAGTATCCTCCCTCCGAAACCCAGAACATTCCCGGAAAGCCCGTGGATGGGAAAAATAATACGCCCGTAAAACCTGTCGAAGCGATAATCATCTTTTTGAATAGTGAGCCCTGATTTGATCAGATATTCCGTCTTATACCCGTTCTTCAATGCCTCTTTTGTAAAGGCATCCCTCTGGTTCAGGCTGTATCCCAGTTGGAATTTATTGATTATGTGATCCTGGAAGCCCCTTTCCCTGAAGTATGCGAATCCGACAGATCGTCCTTCTTCATCTTCTGCCAGGGTCCTGCTGAAGTATTTCTGAGCATAGGTGTTGATTACCTGCAGGCTCTCCCGCTCATTCTTCTGCTGTACCTCATCAGGTGTCAGCTCCTTTTCGATAATCTCTATATTGTACTTTTTGGCCAGCATCCTGAGAGCTTCAGGATAACTGAGTTTTTCATGTTCCATCAGGAAACTTACCACACTGCCTCCCTTGCCAGAACTGAAATCCTTGAATATCCCCTTGGCCGGTGAAACAAAAAATGAAGGTGTTTTTTCGTTTGTCCACGGACTGAGTCCTTTATAATTTGATCCGGATTTCTTAAGGGAGATATAATCTGAGATTACCTCAACAATATCTGCTGCATCAAAAATCCTGTCAATTGTCTGCTGATCGATCATAATATTGCCTGTACAAAACCTTCTTGCTAAATTATGGAATATACATCATATAATCCCGATGGAGTGATTATTTTTGTACTTGATTGTCAAGCCCGGTAATCCTGACCTCAAATTTTTTCTGTTATGCAAAAACTCGTTATTCTCACCGGTTCAGGAATAAGTTCTGAAAGTGGTATTAAAACCTTCCGTGAGATGGGAGGATTGTGGGACGAGTACAATGTTGAGGAAATTGCCAGTCCAAATGCCTGGCAACAGAACAGGGAGCTTGTGCTGAAATTCTATAATGAAAGGAGAAAGCAGCTGCTGAGTTCACATCCCAATGAAGGGCATACCGGCCTGGTTGAACTTGAAAAGCACTTTGATGTCCACATTATCACCCAGAACGTTGATGATCTGCATGAAAGGGCAGGCAGCACAAAGGTGCTTCACCTGCATGGTGAAATAAGAAAAGCAAGAAGCACTGCCGATCCGGGACTGATTTACGATATTGAGGGATGGGAGTTAAAAACAGGGGATACCTGCGAGAAAGGATCTCAATTACGCCCACATGTTGTCTGGTTTGGAGAAGCCGTACCTGAAATGGAAACTGCTGTTGCCATTACAAGGACTGCTGATATTTTTACAGTAATAGGGACATCGCTTGTTGTATATCCCGCAGCCGGACTGCTTGATTTTGTCCCTGAATCAATACCTATCTACCTGGTTGATCCCAATGATGTTATAGTACCTCATTACCGTAAAATAGAATTTATCAAGGAGAAAGCCGGAACCGGTGTCGCGAAACTTACTGAGATGCTTCTGAAATGAAAAAATATACCGGAATATTAGTTTTATTTTTCCTTTCAATCAGCGGTATAAATGCCCAGTATTTTGACGGGGGAATAGTTGCAGGATTCAGTGCCAGCCAGGTGGATGGCGATGAGCTGTCGGGATTTAATAAACTTGGCCTTGTTGGTGGCGGCTGGGTTTCGCGGACCTTCTCCGACAATCTTTCAGGACAGCTTGAACTGAGATATATAGGTAAAGGTGCCTATGAATCCAATAACACACCTCCCAATGAGATATTTTACAAACTGGCTCTTCATTATATAGATCTGCCCGTACTTATTAATTTTCACTACCGGGACAATGTGGTTTTTAACCTTGGAGTTTCTCCGGAATATTTAATCAAGCATCTGGCTGAGAATCAATTCGGAATAGATCCCGATGACAGCCTTCCTTATAACAGCTTTACTATGAGTGCCATAATCGGTTGCGGTTATACCTTCCTGGAAAAACTGACCTTTAATGTCCGATATAATTACTCCATAATCCCTATGAGTCCGCATGCCAGTCATCAGACATACCTGTTCAACAGGGGTAAATACAACAATGTGCTGACCATTGCACTTTACTACCAGATATCCCTGCAGTGATCCTAGATCAGCAGATCTGCCACAGCTATCGTTGCTATACTCACTTTTGCTTTCCTGATCCTCAGAAACTCGGCAGCAAGGGCTTCCAGGGTAGCCCCTGTGGTTACCACATCATCAATAAGCAAAATATGTTTTCCTATAAAAGTTTCATTTTCCAGGATGCGGAAAACCCCATTTACGTTATACCATCTTTCGTACCTGCTTTTATGGGTCTGAGTACCAGTCTTATTGAGCCTCTCACATGATGTCACATTCAAGGGTTTTCCAAATACCCTGCAGAATCCCTCTGCAATCAGCTCACTCTGGTTATACCCTCTTTCCCCTTGTTTCTTCTTGTGCAGGGGTACCGGAACAATGATATCAATCCCGCTGAAACATGTCCCCTTTAGCTTTTTACCCAATAATATTCCAAGTTCAGTTCCTAGCTGCCTGTTTCCCCGGTACTTAAGTTTGTGCATTATGTTCTGAAGTTTACTCCCCCTGGAATAATGATACAATGAGGTGGCATATTCAAGCCTTACCCGTCCCCAGAACAACCTTGCAACCGGGTTGTTTCGCATATCGGTATAATTTGTCCCGGGCAAATGGTATAAACATGAAGTGCATATAAAATCTTCATTATTAAGCAGAACCGCTTTGCATGCCGGACAGGTTTTAGTATAGACCAGGTTAATTAACTCCTGTATCATATATTTCAGGGCTTTACCATTAATGCAGAAACCAGGTATTTATCATTACCTGGTCACATGAATTTTAAACGGCTCCTTCATACATCTTTCCGGAACATGAATGATTTTAATAATTTTGCATATGCTTGAACCCTGTTTATCTGACAAACCGGGTAACTGATCAGGATCTTAACCCGGAATAAACATTATCATGAAGGAAGAATGATACGTCTTGCTGTTTTATGCTGTGCCTTACTGAGTATATCACCCGTGGTTACTTCACAGAAAGCGCCGGATACCTCATATACCGATCTGCATCCGGAAGAGTTCTACATTCTCATGGAAAGTGCTGATAACCATATAATTATTGACACCCGCAGCAGGAAAGAATACAGAAAGGAAAGGATTCCCGGAGCAGTACTGGCAGCTGACAGGGAAAGTCTAATTCAGCTTACCAAATATCTCGACTTCGATCAGCCCCTCCTGGTTTACTGCAGTGACAATTACAGGAGCCAGGATGCTTGCAGGATACTGGCAGAAAAAGGATTTAGAAATGTCTACAACCTTCTGGGCGGAATGACTGAATGGAAGATAATCGGGTTTGCCATAAACAAAAAGCGGCCTCCCACGAATCATCAGATCAGTCAGTGATCACATCTTCAAATTCCGGATCAGCCAGTTGGTTCCTGTCTGAAGGATCAGCCAGGTCAGCTGGTTCTTCCCGATCAAGTCTTGCATTTTCATCCGGATCAGGTCTGGTGGAAAGCTTTTCCCTGAGATCCTTAATCTCCTTTTTCTTTTTCATAAGCCTTGGAACAGACGAAAAGATCCCCAGCAGTGTTCCTACAGCAAATGTAATGATTAATACCAGGCCCGTATGGATATCAACGGACCAGAACCAGATCTTAAGATGAACGACCATGATGTTCTGCAGGGCAAATATCACTACAAGAATGGTAATGATCATCAGTATAATTAAGGATCGTTGCATGTATCAGTACTTTATTACAAATATAACCACCATGATATTATTTTCTTGTGAATATGCGCTTTTTTATCTGAGAATTCCTCAGCCTTCATGAGCTGCCGGAACCCCGTTGTTACCGTTCTTCCTCAAATGGATAAAGCATAAGGCCTTTTTCTGCAGCAGGGTGCTGAGCCTGTACATGACAGGTACGATTATCAGGGTCAGGAAGGTAGCAAATGTAAGGCCGAATATTACGGTCCATGACATGGGTCCCCAGAAGAGTACCTGTGGCCCGCCAAAATAAATGTTGGGCTCAAAGCGGGAAAACAAACCTTCAAAATCAATATTCATCCCCACTGCCAGGGGTAGTAATCCAAGAACGGTTGTGATGGCGGTCAGCAGGACTGGTCTTAGCCTTGTCTTTCCTGCCTGAACAATACATTCGGTAGCTGCTGCAAGGGGCAGGAATGTATCCGGTTCCATTCCTAGTTTTTCCCTTTTTTGGGCCTTCAGGAGTTCAATATAATCAACCAGGACAATGGCATTATTCACAACTATTCCTGCCAGTGAAACAATCCCGATACCGGTCATGACTATAACAAAATCCATTTTAAATGTAGACAATCCCCCGAAAACCCCTATGGTGCTGAACACCACACTGGCGATTATGATCGCTGGCCTGATGATCGAGTTGAACTGGGTAACCAGGATGATCAGTATCAGCGCCACTGCTATCATCATGGCACGACTGAGGAAAGCCATTGATTCCTGCTGTTCTTCCTGCTCCCCTGTAAAACTGTAGGAAAAGCCTTCAGGCATTCTAAAAGCCAGCAGTTCAGACCTGATCCTTTCATTGATACCGTTCGAATTATATCCTTCAATCACATTGGAGAACAGAGTTATAACGCGGTCCATATTCTTTCTCCTGACACTACTGTAAGTAGTACTGTAACTGAAATCTGCTACAGATGAAATCGGCACCATGATGTTGCGTCCTTCCTCATTAAAAATGATCTTTTGATTCATCAGGGCCGGTACGCTGTAACGGAATTCTTCTTTCAGGCGAAGTTGTATGGAATATTCTTCCTCACCGACTTTAAAATCTGAAATTTCTTTGCCATATAGGGCGGTCCGTATAGTACTGGCAATCTGCATGGTTGAGACACCGTATCTCCTGGCTTTCTTCCTGTCAATATTAACAATTAATTCAGGTTTCCCCACATCCAGGTTACTCTTCAGTCCCTCTATACCATCGATCTTTGCCTTCTCGATAAAAGTAGCTATGGAATCGGTCAGGACCATCAATTGTTCGAAATCCGGACCGGTAATCTCAATATTAATGGGTCGCCCTGACGGAGGCCCCATATCGTCCTTCTCAATAGATATCTCGACGCCCGGATATTTGTTGATCAATTCTCCGCTTATCTCACTCATGATATTGGATGTATTGATCCCCATCCTGTCCTCATAATCGACAAATGAAACCGTTACCAGTGCTTTCTGAGGGGTCCCTCCCACGCTCATGTTGCTGAGATCTTCCTCACCCCCCTGGCCAACTGTTGTCAGGATGGATTCGACAATATCCCGGTAAGGTTCCACCAGGATGATAACATCCTTTTCAAGTTTTTCCCTCACAAACTCGTCAGTAGCAGTTATATCAGTACCTATAGGCAGTTCGGCAACAATATTGATATAATTCGGTTCATTAACCGGGAAGAAGGTTACCTGGGGTTGCCTGACTACAAACAATACAATGGTAAAGAATAATAACAACACTGTTCCGATAAAGAACAACAAGGGATTTCTGCCCCTCAGTGCAAATTTCAGGGTCCTCAGGTAAATAGCCTCCAGCCAGACCAGGAATACATTCTGGAACCATAATTCAGCCTTATGAAAGAAAGCCAGGTTGAGTATCCCGATCAGGGCAAAGAGTACCAGGAGGTTGGCTATTATCATGGCTTCCATAAAATATAGCGGTACAGAAACAAGTATCAAAATCCCGGCAATAATATATCCTCTTTTTTTGTTGGGTTTGCTGTCATAACTGGACCCGCCAACCTTTATAAATGTTGCTGAAAACACAGGGATAATGACCAGTGCATTAAACAGAGATGAAGTTAAAACGATGATAAGAGTAATTGGCAGGGCTTTCATGAACTCCCCTACCATTCCGCCCCAGAATGCCAGTGGTATGAATGCTGCCAGGGTGGTAATAGTAGAAGTGATAATGGGCATGGCTATCTCTCCCACGGCCCTTCTTGCAGCTTCAAAAGGTTTATATCCCCGGCTTACGAAGCGATAAATGTTTTCGACCACAACGATGGCGTTATCAACCAGCATCCCCAGGGCCAGGATCAGTGAAAACAATACGATCATGCTGATCTTTAATCCTATAAGGGTTATCACCACAAAGGACAGGAACATGGACATAGGAATGGCCAATCCTACAAACAGTGCATTCCTGGTCCCCAGAAAATAGAAAAGCACCAGTACAACAAAAATTACACCTAAAAACATTGAATTTTCCAGGTTATGCAACTGCCCCCTTACGTACTCCGACTGATCATTTGTTAATGTCAGGTTCAGGTCTTCCGGCAGGTGTCCGGAAGCCCGTGCATCATCCAGTTTATCAAATATTTTATCAGTGGCAGACAGCAGGTTTGCTCCTCCCTTTTTAATAACCTGAACTGAGACAACCGGTTGCAGGTTCAGCCGGGCAAAACTTTTCGGCTCAGCATATCCGTCAATCACATCGGCTACATCCCCCAGGAACACCATTTTCCCGTTTTCGCGCTTAATAATAATCTCTTCCAGTTCCTCAACCGTTTCAAATTCTCCTATGGTCCGTATAGACCTTCTCGCATCACCCAGTTTAATTTCACCACCCGAAATGGAAATGTTCTCAGCCGTGATGGCCATCTCAATATCAAAGAATGACAGTTCCAGGGCTTCCATCTTGTGCAGATCAACTTCTATCCGGATCTCCTTTTCATTCAAGCCCTGCAGCTCTACCTTTGAGACCTCATCTATGGTCTCAATCTCATCTTCCAGGTATTCCCCGTATTCCCGAAGCTCCTCCAGGCTGAAATCACCCGAGAGGTTAATATTAAGGATGGGGAATTCAGACAGGTCAATATCCATGACCAGGGGGTCAAACATCAGGTCATTGGGAAGCTCGCTTTTTGCCTTATCCACTGCATCCTTAACATCCTGCAGGGCTTCTTCCAGAACTACATCGGTATTGAACTCTACAAATATCATTGAAGCATCCTGCGCCGAAGTTGAGGCCAGTTCCTTTATCCCATTAATCGTTTCCAGTTCTTTCTCCAGCGGCCTGGTGATCAGGTTTTCAATATCTACCGGGGCATTCCCCGGATAGGTTGTCTGAACGAGAATTGTAGGAATGACAATATCGGGAAACAATTCTTTCGGCAGGATCCGGTAGGAAATTCCACCAAAAATCAGTATTACTACGGTCAGGAGGAAAATGGTATTCCTGTTTTTTAAAGCCAGGCTGGTCAGCTTAAATTCCCTTACCACACCCTCTTTTTTTTCTTCTGTTGTACTCATTTCAATTCAGTTATGAGATATGTCACCCTTATCTTGGAGCTATTTCAACGCCATCCGAGACCTGTGAGTAGCCTTCAATGATAACCCTGTCTCCCTGATCAAGTCCGCTTACTATCATTGTCTGATCCTGGTAGGATAGTCCTTCTTCTATATATTTTTTTGAGGCAGTTAATACCCCATCCTTTTCTTTGGCCAGGTATAAATATTTCCCACTGATATCCTGTTTGATGATTAAGGAGGGCACCACCAGTGCCTGCTGCGATGAGAAATCATTAACACGTAATGTTGTAAACATGTTCGGTTTCAATTCTTCCTTAAGATTTGGAACTTTCAGTTCTATGCGGAAGGTCCTGCTTTTTTCATCAATTACATTCCCTATCCTGTGAATGGGTACGGTCATTTTGGCGTCTTCCCTGTCCTGAAATTCAATCTGAACGATTTCATTTTCCTTAATGCTTCCCAGGTATTTTTCTGAAAGGTCAGCATAGATCTTCAGACTTTTAAGGCTGACCAGCTGCAATACCTGCATACCTGGAGCTGCCATTTCACCCTCCTTCAGGAAAATTATCTCAACCTCACCGTTAAAGGGAGCCCTGATCTTTGACATATCCAACTGTGCCTTCAGTGTGGCAAGCCTTGCTTCTGCCTGTTCCTTGGCATTTTTTGCTTCCAGGTACTGCAATTCGGAGCCTATCTTTTGTTCCCAGAGATCTTCCTGCTTTTCATACAGCTTGCTGGCCAGTTCGAGTCCTGTTTTAACCTCTTTGATACTGCTCTCAGTCAGGCTGGTATTCAGGCTCACAAGCAATTGTCCTTTCGTTACCCGGTCCCCTTCCCTGACATGTATCCTGTTGATCTGTCCATTCATTTCCGGTGAGATAAAAGCATCTTCTTCGGCTTCCAGTTTACCGTTCAGTTCAATATAATGATTGAACGGTCCAGAATTCAATTCTTTAAGTGTTACCGGAATACTGAATTTGCTGCCTGAATTGAGGGAATCTGTATTAAGTAATCCTTCCAGCTCCTGGACCTGCTGACTCAGCTCCCTGATTTTATCTTTCTTTTTAGTGATCTTTTCGCGTATCATTTCCGGACTGTTCATATCACATGATGCAAGGGCGATGATTCCTATCAGAATAATTATCTTTTTCATTAGTGTATGTTTATTGTAGTTTCTCATTATTGAAGTAGCTGATTATTGAAGTAGCTGATTATTGCAGTTAAACTAATTTCTAAATGTTCCCCAATGCTTTTTCCAGACTCAGCTTTGCATTTAACAATTCCACCATGGCTGAAATGTAAGCTGTCTGGACCCCTACCAACTGATCACTGGCCTGGGTGAGTTCAAAGCTGCCCGAGAGGCCATTGGTATATTTGATTGAAGTATTATCGAATACCTTTTGAGCTAACTCAATACTTTTTTGCTGGTTAAGATATTTTTCATATGCGCTGCTGAATTCTATACGGGTCTGTTGAACAGCCAGTTCAAGCCCTTTGGAAGCTTCATTTTTTATGTTTATAGTCTTTTCGAGTTCAATTTTATTCTGGCCTACCCTGGCTTTTCTCATACCGCTGCTGAAGATCGGGACTGAAATATTTACCCCCAGCATGGTAGCCGGGTACCATTCCAGGTCTGTATCATAAAAATTGAATTCACTTCTCATGGCCATCTGCTGGTGAGTCAGGTAGGCACTGATTGTGGGGAAGTATTCAAATCTTGTCCGCTTCAGCTGCAGGTATGCCAGTCTTTCCTGGGTCGTCATCAGTTTAAAGTCAATGTGTTCCTCCGGGCTAAACTCCTGTAAAAGCAGATCCCTGGTAAGATCTTCCATAATAAGATCCAGGTCATCTGTTATGCTTATTTCCTGGTTGAGGTCATATCCCATCTGGTACAGCAGGAACTTGTAGGAAAGTTCAACCATCTGCTCTGATGAGTTTACTTCATTTTCAAGACTTGAAACTGTTATTTTTAACTGATCGATATCGGTTTCATCTACAAATCCTTCCTTATACATGGCTTCTGTCTCAGCCAGACACTCTTTCATATTCTCAAGGTTCTGAGCTATAGCATCCCTGCTGGCTTCGGACAGTATAATTGAATAATAACTTTTTGCCACAGCTTCCAGAACATCTGATTCGGATTTGATCAGGCTCTTTTCTGATAATTCCTTGTATGTCGTTGCAGCCTGCAGGCCGACAATGTACGGACCATTAAATATCAGCTGACTGGCAGTTAAAGATGCATTGGTATTATGCTGGGTACCGAACTGTACTGCAGAGAATGTGCCGGGAGGACCCCCGAAAAATTCAGCCGGGATCAGGGTGGTCATGAGTTTCAGGTTATCTGTGTATCCGGCGCCTGCTTCCACCTGTGGCAGCCCCATAGCAGTATTTTCCCAGATTACTTTCCTGGCAGTTTCAATATCCAGTTTGGCATTTTTAATTGCCGTATTATTTATCAGGGCATATTCCTGGGCTTCAGCCAGTGTGAATTCTGTTTTCGGTTCCTGAAGCTGCGCTGATATGAAGGCAGTATTGCCAAACATCAGCATCCCTGTAATTATATATTTAATGTTCATTGTGATATTACTTTTTCCTCATCTAACTGTTATTGGACATTTTTGTTCTTTTTTAATCAATCAATGGTTTCAAGGCTGCCGAGACAGTTTTCAAGTACCTTCAATCCTTTTTCGGTAGCCATTCCCCTGATATGATAGATCAGTATTTCCCTGAAGAATCCTGAGGAATGAATCTCTGATTCGGAAAAAATGTAACTATCCTGTATCGCTTCAACCCTTGTCAGGTATAATTTAGCGATGATCACTTCATCCAGATCTTTCCTGTACAGACCTTCCTTCTTACCCTGCTTGATATTCCCGACCGTGGAGTTATACATATTTTTCCTGCCTTCTTCCTGGTAACTTTTATACAGTTCGGGATAATATTTCTTCAGGTCATACAGGTAGGTGGAACTGTAGTCCTGCTTAATCCTGTTTACAGTCCGTATTACAACATTCAACTGTTCGATCGCATTTAATCCGGAACCCATTATTTCTTCAAAGGATTTCATCTGCGATTTCCGTTCGGTTCCTTCTACCTTTTCGACAAGGTCCTGTTTATCCCTGACAATCTGGTACAGTGTTTTTTTTGAGATCCCCAGTTCCTGTGCCACATCATCCATGGTGACACTTTTTATCCCGTATTTATTATAAAGTGCAAACACTTTTTTCAGAATGTCCTGATATTCTGTTGTCATTTTGTCTTGTTTTTCAGCCCGCGAAAATAACTTAATAAACTATGGAGACAAATTTATTCTCCAAAGTTTCCAGAGTTTTTTAACTCCTGTCCTTTAAAAGCCGTTCAACTATCCAAAACTTTAAAAACAACTGTTAAGTTAGATTCATAGCATTGTGAAATAGTGTCCAAATAGGTAAACTGCCCGAATTTCTCGGTGTATACAGGATTTTGTCAGGCGGATTTACTGATGAAATGGCGCTGTATTTACTCCTCCTGTTTACAGTTATTAGCCTATTAAAAAGTATCTTTGTAATCATTTAATATCAATTCTTATGTATAAACTCACTTTTGGAATTTGTCTGCTATTTGTTTTATTATTGTCAGTAAACGGACAGGATAGGAGTACCATGGATCTTGAATCTTTTAACAAGATCAAAGTATCCAGTGAGATTGATGCAGAACTGGTCCTTGCCAAAGAACCTTCCCTTGAAATAGATTTTAATGGTGTCGACCCGAACCTGCTTCTGGCAGTAGTGAAGGATCAGACCTTAAGCCTTCGAATGAAGACAGGCAATTATAAAAAAGGCAGTCTTAAAGTAAAAATCTATTTCACTGATCTCATTAAAATAGTATGCAGCAGCCGGGCCAGCATCTGGTCATATGAAGAACTTTTCGTTCCCGAAATGGAAATAAACCTGGACAATGGCGGAAGTATCCGTTTGAAGCTGGTAACAGATCACCTTCAGTCTGAGTTGATACAGGGAAGCATTCTTATGCTGAAAGGAAAATCTAAATCCCTGCATCTTAAAGTTTCAACCGGAGCTACTTTTTCTGCCTTCGAATTCCAGGTAGAAGAAGCTGATGTGCTGGCCAATTCAGCCGGGAAGGCAAAGGTGGCAGTTAGCAGATCTTTAAAAGCCAAAGCGATCAGCGGGGGTTTTATTTCCTATTTGGGGGAGCCGGAAAAATTAGATGCCAGGGCAAGTCTTAAAGGAGAGATCGTACAGGGTTTCCTGGACGAATGATTTTTATTATTCAGGCATGATTCATCCGGTCACTGAGAATATTCTTTCTGCCATCAGGTAGTCTATCCGGGTAGTAATTTTGATATTCTCCCTGTTCCCTTCAACCAGGTTAACAGGATAGCCTGCCTGCTCAACAACACTTGCATCATCAGTGAATCCCCTGCGGTACTTTAGCTTATAGGCCTCCCTGAGTATCCCTGATTGAAATACCTGGGGCGTTTGAATCATTCGAAGGGCAGACCTGTCAAGGGCCTGGCTTTTTGTTCCTTCAAGTTTCCTTACTGAATCAGGTATTTCTATACAGGGAACAGCTGTTCCCCTGCTTGTTGCTGCCTCGAAACATCGCTCAATCGTATCAACGCTGACCAGGGGGCGTACGGCATCATGAACTGCGACAATCGAATTCTCGCCTATTAACGGTAATGCATTCTGTACCGTGTGAAACCTTGTCTTGCCGCCACGACTCAGCCTGTGTCTGATCGAAAATGAGTGATCACTGCACAGATTTTTCCATAACTCTTTATATTCATCCTGCAAACCTATAATCACCTCAATCTGGTTATCATATTTATGAAAGACCTTAATGGAATGAAAGATCATTGGTTCCCCCCCCAGAGGGAGGAATTGTTTAGGTTCTTCTCCACCCATTCTTTTTCCGGTTCCCCCGGCAACAATTATAACTGTCCTTCTCATACTGGTCAGTAATTTTTAACAAGCTTTTAATATCGTCAGCCTTGTAAATATCAGGCTTGTTTTATAGGTTTGGAACATATAACAAACATACAGTAAATGCCTGCCAGGTTTGCTAAATAAATATAAGCTTTATGATCACAAAAACCACATTTTCATTTTTAATTGATCTTCATAAGAACAATACCCGCGAGTGGTTCCAGGCAAATAAGGATCGCTATGAGTCCGCACGCAGTGAGTTCATAGATTTTGTCACACATCTTATTGCAGCCATGAACCGGTTTGATCCCGGTATTGCTGCGCTTAATCCCAAAGATACTATATTCAGAATTTACAGGGATGTAAGATTTTCTAAAGATAAATCTCCATACAAGACTCACATGGGGGCTCATCTGGTGAAAGGCGGCAAGAAATCCGGTAATGCCGGATATTATATCCACCTGGAACCGGGAGGCAGTTTTGCCGGTGGAGGAGTCTGGCAGCCTGTGCCTGATAAGCTTAAGATCCTGAAAAATGAGATCTATCAGAACCTGGATGAATTCAGAGCTATTCTGGGAGATCCTGTATTTAAAAAAACTTTTCCTGAAATACAGGGCGATCAATTGGTCAATCCTCCAAAAGGGTTTCCAAAGGACCATCCCCATATTTACCTTCTAAAGTTTAAAAGTTATACCGTTGGTAAGGGTCTTTCTGATGAGCAGATGCTGGGCGAACAATCAATTATAAAGGTAGCAGGGATCTTCGAAGTAATGGCGCCCTTCAACAAATTCATTAATTACGCTTTTGAGAACAGCCCATAGGCCTCAATATCAGCCGGATATCTGCATCAGTTCCTGCTGTACCCGATCTCAGAACAAATACTCCGATTATAAAGTCACAGATTGATATAATTGCTATTTTTAATGGCGGTAACAGATCATTTTTCTATGCTCAGCATTTTAAATACTTCCAGTGTTTCCGAGGCTTTTTTTATTATTCCGCTTGTTACGGCATCCTTTTTCATACATCATTTTATAAGCAGATCAAAGACTGTTGCCAGCTGGTTTGATACTCAGTTCGGGTATCCTCATGCTGAAGTCAGGCTTATAGTTTTCCAGAGGTTGCTTGCCTTCCTTCTTTTTGGAGTGGTTCCGGTATTAATCATTTTAATCCAGCCAGGCGTCAGCCTTTCTGATTATAATATCAGTACGGAAATTTCGCGAACTGATGTCTTATATGCCCTGCTTATATGTGCTTTCATCCTTCCGCTGGTCTATTTTTTCTCAAGGAAACCTGCCAATCTTAAAACATATCCCCTGTTCCGTCTAAAAGTCTGGGATTACAGATTGGTAATGCTGAGTTTTTCATTATGGATTGTTTATCTGCTGGTTTATGAGTTCATGTTCAGGGGTATTCTATTGTACGCTTGCATACATTCATTTGGTATTCCTGCTGCCCTGATAATTAATATCTGTATGTATGCTCTGTTCCACCTCCCCAAGGGAATTGCTGAAACACTTGGTGCCATTCCTTTCGGACTGGTCCTTTGCCTGTTGGTAATCCGCCTGGATTCTGTCTGGGTGGCTGTATTTATACACATCATACTTGCCCTGGCAAATGATTGGTTTTCCATGAAAGCACATCCTGAAATGAAATTTGTATTAAGGAAAGATATTCCAGGATGAAACCCCCATCAACGATATATTGAATGAAGATCTTTATTACAGGTGCCACCGGTTTTATAGGAAAGATCCTGACTATCAGGCTGGCTGAACAGGGTCATATCATACATGCCCTGTACCGCTCTTCTTCAAAAACACAGGATCTTACTCATAAGAACATCATCCTGTTCCGCGGCAGCCTGAACGATACGGATTCTCTTCAGGCTGCTATCAATGGCTGTGAACAGGTTTATCACTGTGCTGCATATGCAAGGGCCTGGTCCCGGGATCCTGATCAATATTACATTCAGAACACCGACGGCACCAAAAATGTTCTCGACTGTGCACTCAGTGCAGGTGTCAGGAAAGTTATATTTGTCTCGACAGCAGGAGTTTTCGGTCCCTCAGAAAACAATATGATCCTTGACGAAAAATCGCCCTATCCGGATAAATACTTTACCCATTATGACCGGTCAAAACGCAGGGCTGAGATCCTGGCACTCGAATATAACGCCCGGGGCTTACCCCTTGTGGTTGTAAATCCAACAAGGGTTTATGGTCCCGGACCCCTGACCGCAGCAAATGGAATTGCTCGTATTATTTATTCCTGCATCCGGGGAAAATGGCATTTCATTCCCGGAGACGGAACAAGCTCAGGCAACTATGTATATATAAATGATGTAATAGACGGACTCATAAAGGCTATGGAGAAAGGCCGGTCTGGAAGCAGGTACCTGCTGGGAGGTTTCGATGCCAGTTTTGAAGAATTAATGACTGAAATCAGCAGGCAATCAGGTAAGCAGCTCCGTTTATACAGGATTCCCTTTGCAGTGCTAATTATGGTTGCCAGGCTATTGATACTGTGGTCCAGGCTTAGTAAAACAGAAGCACTTATAGCACCTGAATTCCTGCGCAAATTCCGGCAGAACTACAGGATCTCCAGTGAACTGGCCCGGGAAGAACTCGACTATCACCCCGTTTCAATAAATGAGGGTATAAAAAGAACTGTCGATTGGTTATACAAAAATCACATGAAACGAATGAAATGAATAGCTCCCGGACCTCCTCCTACACATTAATTACCGGTGCAAGCAGTGGTATCGGTAAAGCTATTGCACTGGAATGTGCCCGAAGGAAAATGAATCTGCTGATTGTGGCTTTGCCCGGACCGGAACTTGAAGAAACTGTCTTATACCTTCGTCAGAATTTTGAGATAGAAATTGATTCCCTGTCTGTCGACCTGACTGAAACGGATGGTCCGCAAAAGGTCTATAACTGGGTAATGGAAAATAAATATTCGGTCAATATCCTTGTAAATAATGCAGGCATAGCCGGTGCTGCTGTATTTTCTGAATCGGACCCGGGGTATAGCGATCTACGCATACAGCTGAATATCAGGGCTTTGGTGCTGATAACGCGTCTTTTTTTGCCTCATATGCTTGATCTTGAAAAGGCTTATATTTTAAACATCAGCAGCCTGGGGGCTTTCTATCCCATAGCTTATAAAACCGTTTACTCAGCATCAAAAGCATTTGTTCTGAGCTTTTCACTGGGACTCAGAGAAGAATTACGGGGCACCCGGATCAGTATCAGTATTGTTTGTCCAAGCGGGGTGCGTACCAATACCGGGACCAACAACCGTATTGACAGTCACGGATGGAAAGGCCGGGCCAGTGAGGTCAGTGCGGATAAGATTGCTGAGATGTCTCTGGATAAAATGTTTAAAGGAAAGGCCATTATCATTCCCGGTACCTTCAATCGCTTACTGTATTACCTGTCAAAGTTTGTACCCCTGAACATGCGAATCAGGATTGCCACCAGGGAAATCCGAAAAGAAGTGATAAAATAAAACTGACAAATGATTGCCTGGTTAAAGCTTACCCCCCAAAGGTGCTGAAGCCAGTAGCAATATGTTTTTCCTTCGCAGAGAAACAAATAACCGGTGTGGTTGCCCTGTTAAGGATCTGCTGGGTCAGGCTCCCCATAATGTTAACCGTCCGGGTCTGTTCTTTCATAATGGCTATCAGGTCAGCCTCAACCGAATCTGCATAGATCACTACTAGGTCAGACAGATTATCACCGTACAATGATTTGGCTTTATAGCGGACTTTTCTTACATCGATATAGTTTGTGACCTGTCTCTGGTAGGCAGCCAGTCTATCATTTATTCTCTTTCCTTTGGAGGAGGTTATGGTGATAACATGAATCTGAGCATCGAATTGCTTTGCCAGTTCAACTGTAAACGGAACCTTTTGCCTAGTGTCGACAGTTATGTCTATTGGCATTACAATATTCTTTATCTCTTTCGGGACATTGCCTCTTCTGACAGTTATGACCGGCTGAATGGTGGCCTGTAAAATCTTGTAGGCATTGCTTCCTATAAAAAATTCCTCAAACCCGGATGCCCCGTGAGTAGATGCAATTACCAGTCCTTCTTTGTAAGAATCAACCTGGTTGACGATTTCACGATAAATTTTACCTGCTTTAATGATGTACTTGAGTTTCGAATTATTTCCCAGTTTAGCAGAGTATTCACTCATCAGGGTCTTGAATTTACTTTCAGCCCACCGTTTTTCTTCTTCAAAGTAGCCCGGACTGTTATAATCAGAGCTTTTTTTCTGAACATAAACCAATTGGATATTGGTTTCCTGTTTTTTAGCAAATAAAAGGGCAAGCTCTAATCCATGCAGTGATTCTGCAGAGAAATCAATTGGAACGACTATGTTTTTCATTCTTTTAATGTTTATTGTCATGCTGTCAGCATATGGCTTGATGTAGCTAAGTTAAAGAATATTTTTAATCCATCTTTCTTAAGAAGGGAGCGAATCTGATTTTTTCCTTGATTTTTATACTTTTACAGATCTTTTCGTATCAGTATTACAAACGTAATTCTTACTAAATGAGTATAGATGCAGTTATTGGCATTGATATAGGCGGTACTTTCTCGAAATACGGCCTGGTGGACCGGACAGGAAAGGTATATGTAGAAAATTCCATTAAAACTTTCGAGCATAAGCTTGTTGATTCATTTTTGAAGGCACTGCATAAGGCAATCATGGCTTCAATCAACAGCTTACAAGAAAGCTTTAATTTAAAAGGCATAGGGATCGGTGCACCCAATGGCAATTACTATAGCGGAGCCATAGAATATGCTCCCAATCTGAATTGGAAAGGAAGGATCCCATTGACTGGCCTTCTGAAGGAATATTTTAACCTGCCAATTGTTCTGACCAATGATGCTAATGCTGCAGCCTTGGGGGAAATGATGTATGGTGGAGCCAGGAACATGGATAATTTCATAGTCATTACTCTTGGTACCGGTCTTGGAAGCGGTATTGTGGTAAACGGAGAAGTAGTATACGGCCATGACGGGTTTGCGGGTGAGATGGGTCATATAACTGCAGTAGAGAACGGAAGGCAATGCGGCTGCGGTAAAAGGGGATGCCTGGAAACGTACGCCTCGGCCAGTGGGATCAAACGTACAGTTTATGAACTGATCGCTGACAGGACAGATGAAAGTGAACTGCGCAGTATCCCCTGTAAAGAACTAACAGCCAAAATGATTTACATTGCTGCTGAAAAAGGCGATAAGATCGCTCTGGAAGCTTTCGATTTTACTGGCAATATCCTGGGAAGATGCCTGGCCGATGCAGTGGCGTTAACCAGTCCGGAGGCCATCTTCCTCTTCGGGGGACTGGCAAAAGCAGGAGATCTCCTGATAAAACCCACCAAGGATTATATGGAGCAAAACCTTCTGAAGGTATTTAAGAATAAGGTTAATATCCTTCCATCGGGTTTAATGAATACTAATGCAGCTGTCCTTGGATCGAGCGGATTGATCTGGAAAGAACTCCTCAGTTAGGGGTGTACGAAGCGATTATTCTTCAAGTATCCAGATCAGTTCCTTCTCCCAGTTTGCCCTTACTTCTACAGATCCCTTATAATAAACTACTTTCTCGGGCTGCTTTTTCTGGAGGTATTTGCCGGTGTCCCACTTCCCGTTGGAATTTTGATCATATATGATCTTAAGCCTGTATGTACTGGGATCAATATAATCAAAGCTGATCACTCCATCAGTTTCAGTGTATAGCTGCCGGACAGGTTCACCTTTATCCGTAAGCAGCTGTACAATTAAAGGATGACTGACATTGGTCAGATTCAGCATGATCTTCCCAAAATTTTCCGAGGATTCTGTCCTGAAATTAATGTCAATAGTATCATTTGTCAGTCCGTATATCCCGGTCATTGCACCCGGTCCGATGAATATCTTGTATACATAATCTTCTTTCCAGTTTGTATAGAGTATATATTTTCTCAGGAAGAATGAATCCCTTCCTATTTCAAATTTCTGCGGATAGAATACGGTATCTTCTTTGTATGATAATTCAATCCTGCCGGTATCCAGCATTTTTACAGGATTTGGGGAGGTGATTACCAGATTCCTGAAAAAATCCTGTTTTTCTCCCTTGGAAATGCCCGGCCTCAATACCAGAACTGAATCATTTTTTTCCTTATCATCTCTCTTCCTGCGGCTACCGGACTGCGGTGCAGACGATTGAACAAACCGCAATGTATCCAGTCTCTCATAATAATTCAAAATGGAATCAGTGACATAGTAGCTGAGGCGGATAAGCAAGGTATCCAGCTTGTAGACCAATGAATCACTCAACCAGAAATCAACGGAATCACCTACGAAATAATCCTCACGTATATACCAGTTTCCATCCGGATTAAAATTGTGCGGCTCGGTTTTTATTTCATGAGTGAGCGGACGGTTGAATACCAGGCTAATTCTATTGTATTGCGGACGGCTATAGTCCGTCAGATACTGGGGTATATTATCTTCCTGAAAAACCAGGACATCCACCAGGACCGTATAGGGATTCAGTGACATCAGCCAGGCTGAATCAGACATCATCTCTGCAGTGGCTGTATCACCTTCCAGCAATTGTGTTGTATCGGCCAGTAAAGAATCACTTAGCAAATTGCCTGCCTCCAGGGTATCAGTGAGAGTATCGGTGAAGCTGCCTGAGAGAGTATCGGATATAAACAGCAGGCTGTCAAAAACTGAAGGTTCCAGTATTAACAGCGAGTCTAGGAACCCTATCTCTTCTTCAGGGATATCATACATGAAGTTGTTATTAATATCCTTTAAGGCAAACATGCGAAAAGTATCCCCTTTCAGGTTATTGATCCTGTAGATCCCTTCTTTATTGCTTTTTCCGACATAGGTGGGTATTTCAAGATAGGGAGCCGAATCGTTCAGGTTTTCAAACAGCATAAGCATGAATGGTTCCTCGGGAGCCTTCAGGTTATGAGCATACAATAAGGATCCCCCTACAGAAAGGGAATCAAGGTAATCACCTGTTGAAAATACATATTCGAAATTTTCCAGGACATTTCCTTCATTCAGGTCCGCTATTGCCTGTCCGAAATTAAAAGTATAGGTAGTGCTGTCACGCAATTCAGTGTTCAGATCAATCACAAGGGTTTTATTCTTCATCCTCACCACCGGTTTCTTATCGAGAGGCGGGGAAACGACCAGTTCCTGGTTGATACTCTTGAGTTGTATGAATTCATCGAATTCAATTTCTATGCGTTTTCTATTAAAATTCAAGCTACGGTTGGGGGGCCTGGTTGCCAGTACTACCGGTGGCAGTTCATCCTTGTCTCCTCCTTCAGGAGCGCCTATCTTTGCACAATCGGCAAAGATCAGCAGGAGGATAATAATTATCGGATGGGTATACTTTTTCAAAGCTCCGGTATATAAACCTTGCAAACTTACGAAAAATGAGTTTAGTTCCTTAAACTCTCTTTGTTAACGCATATTTAGAGAAAAAAATTACTAAGTTTGATGCATTCAAAAATTATACTCTATGATCATCAGTGCAATTAACTGGGATGTCAATCCCGAGATTTTCAGCATAGGCAATTTTTCAATCAGGTGGTACGGCTTGCTTTTCGCTTCAGGTTTTTTCTTTGGATACCTGATATTCCTAAAGTTTTTCAAGAAAGAAGGACTGACCGTTGAAATGCTGGACAAGCTGACCGTATATATGGCAATCGGTACAGTACTCGGAGCCAGGCTTGGGCATTGCCTTTTCTATGAGCCAGATTATTATCTGAGCAACCCTGTTGAGATACTGAAAGTCTGGAAAGGCGGACTGGCCAGTCATGGTGCGGCTCTTGGTATATTGCTGGCACTCTGGCTGTTCGTCAGGAAATACAAAAAACCCTTTATCTGGATAATTGACCGTATTGTCGTCGTTGCCGCACTTGCGGGTGTTTTTATCCGGATAGGGAACCTTATGAATTCCGAAATTTATGGTATTGAGACCAGTCTTCCCTGGGGATTTGTTTATATCAGGAATTACGAGGTCGTTCCCAAGCACCCTACACAGATCTATGAAGCACTGGCCTATTTTATCATATTTGGCCTGTTGTTGTGGACCTACCTTAGAACTAAAGCCATGTTTAAACCTGGTACCCTGTTCGGCTGGTTTCTGATCCTTGTTTTCGGAATGAGATTTCTTATAGAATTCATCAAAGAGGACCAGGTGGCTTTTGAATCCGGCATGAGCCTGAATATGGGGCAGTGGCTAAGCATCCCTTTCGTCATCATGGGCATTTTAATCCTTTATTTTTACCGTAATAAGAAACCAATTGTAGTAAGTTAGCCATGCTTGACTTTGCCATCCTGATCATCATCCTCTCCAAGATCAACGAACTTACCCTGGTAAAAAGTCTTCATTTTTTTTCACAGATTCTGTTGTTTGTATTTTAAATTACATTATTTTTGTTTTTATTTAGACTAAATTGAAAAAGGCGGGGTTATTCTTTGGTTCCTCTTCGGGGAAAACTGCTGCTGCTGCTATGCGTATCCGGCAGGAACTGGGCAGTAATGATGTCGATCTTATTGACGTAGCCGAGGCAAGAGCAGACGAAATACTTAAATATCAGAATCTTATCATGGGTATACCTACCTGGGGCATTGGAGAATTGCAGGATGACTGGGCGGATTTTCTTGAGACCTTTCATGAATATGACTATTCAGAAAAAAAGGTTGCCCTGTTCGGCCTTGGTGACCAGGAATCCTACCCTGATACCTTCGCCGATGCCATGGGTAGATTATATGATATCCTGATCGATAAAAAATTCCTGGTCATTGGACAGTGGTCTGTCAGCGGTTACAGTTTCATGGAATCATATGCATGCAGGAACAAACAATTCGTAGGCCTGGTACTTGATGAAGAAAATCAATCGAATTTGAGTGAGGAAAGGATCGTATCATGGGTGCAGCAAATTGCATCGGAATTTAAATAATCCTTATTCTTACTATTAAGTTGCTAAATTCCATAAGATCAGTTTAATTTGCACTGTTTTTTTTAAAGCCTTTGAATGGAAGGAAATTTTCTCATAGCATTCGGACTGACAGTATTTGCAGGTTTATCGACAGGTATCGGCAGTGCACTGGCATTCTTCACCAAAACTACCAATACAAAATTCCTTTCATGGTCGCTGGGGTTTTCCGGCGGAGTAATGATATATGTATCATTCGTAGAAATTCTGGGAGAATCCCGCAATATTCTGACCGAGATATATGGAAC